>JAQTUZ010000025.1 GCA_028707065.1 Patescibacteria group bacterium
CGGCCTTCGGCCGGATGCTTTTTTGCTCATCCCGCCCCTGGCGGGATACTTTTTTTCTTTTCCTTTTTAAAATTCAGCGTCGGGGTTTTCTTTGAAAAAAGTTCGGATGTAGTTCAACAATGAGAGCATTTCTGTACACGCCTTCGGCGTGAGGGGCCTTTCTTTTCCGCCCGCAGGGCGGAAGGGGGCAAAATTTGTTTTAAAATAAAGAATTTTCCAAGCTTCCTTCGGTTCAATAATGACTTCCCCTTCCTTCAAGGCGAGGTTCGCGTAAATTTTAATTTACGGCCCCGCACGCTTGCGGGGCAGCCGATTTTTCCGCTCCCCGCTTTTTAGCGGGGGCTTAAATTATTAATCAATCCAGCAAAGAATAATTTTTAATTTTTCAATTATGAAATATTTTCTTTACCTGCGAAAATCAACCGACGAAGATGACAAGCAAGTTTTATCTTTGGAAGCCCAAGAGGCGGAATTGAAAGAATTTGCCTTGCGGGATGGCCTTGATATCGTTGCCGTGCTGACTGAATCGCAGACGGCCAAGTGCCCGGGCCGGCCAGTCTTTAATGCTATGCTGGCGCGGATTGAAGCTGGAGAAGCGGACGGAATAATCGCCTGGCATCCCGACCGGCTGGCCCGGAATTCCGTAGACGGCGGGCGGATAATATTTTTGATTGATACACTGGCCGTCAAAGCGCTTAAGTTTCCGACATTTTGGTTTGAGCCCACCCCGCAAGGCAAATTCATGCTCAATATCGCCTTTGGGCAGTCAAAATACTTTGTGGATAACTTAAGCGAGAACGTTAAGCGGGGTTTGAGGCAAAAACTACGGCGTGGTGAAATGCCCGGATTGGCGCCTCTTGGATATTTGAACGATTTGCGGACACATACTTTAATTCCTGATCCGAAACGATTTAAGCAAGTAAAGAAAATATTTGTTGATTATTCAACGAGAAAATATTCTTTGCGGGATTTGCGGGAGTTAACTATTTCCGCCGGACTGTTAAGCAGAGCTGGAAATATTCTCTCCTGCTCCACCATTCAGCTGGCTTTATCTAATCCTTGCTATTACGGCGCTTTCAAATACAACGGCGAATTGCACGAGGGCAAGCATAGGCCAATGATCTCAAGGAAAATTTTTGAAGAATGCCAAAAAGTGATGAAGGATAAATCACGGCCAAAAAAACGCAAGCTGGGGCATCTGCACGCCTTCAGAGGTCTTTTAAAATGCGGCGAGTGCGGATGCACCATAACTTCGGAAGTGCAAAAAGGACATATCTATTATCGCTGTACGAAAAAGAAAGGCGTTTGCTCGCAGAAATATATCAGAGAAGAAAAATTGGCCGATAGCATTTCCGGCATTCTTCAAAAATCTTCCTTGAGCGCGCCTTGGGCTAATGAGATGATTAAAATATTGGAATTAGAAAAAGCCGAAGAAACCCAAGGCGCGGAGGCTTGGCGGAAAAAACTTGAACCAGAAATTAACGCCATCAGCGAAAAGTTAAATAAACTTTTGGACGCGCATTTAGACGGCACGCTGGACAAAGCCGAATACCTCACTAAAAAAGAAGAATTTATCAATTTAAAAACAAGCTTAAACGAAAAATCAAAGAGTTTTTCCGCCAAGCCCTATCATTGGCTCGAACAGGCAGAAAAGTTTATTTTAGACGCGAAACAAGCCGGAATCATCGCTTTAAGCGAAAACCTCCCGGCGAAGGGAGGTTTTCTCGGAAAAATCGGCTCGAACCTCGCCTTGAAGGAAGGGGAAGTCATTATTGAACCGAAGGAAGCTTGGAAAATTCTTTATTTTAAAACAAATTTTGCCCCCTTCCGCCCTGCGGGCGGAAAAGAAAGGCCCCTCACGCCGAAGGCGTGTACAGAAATGCTCCCGGGGTCGGATTCGAACCGACGACCAACTCGTTAACAGCGAGCTGCGCTACCGCTGCGCTACCCGGGAAAAATTGCAGTTTACAGTAAAAATCTAAATTGTAAAAGTGAAATTAAAACTGCCAAAGGGACTATCGTCAGATGCGCTTTCGGATAGAAAATTTCATAATTTTGAGAAATTTTTTTAGAAAATTTTTCAGGCAATGTGGTTCATTGGCTAAAAAATTTAATAAAAAAAGTTCCAAAATTTGGAATTTTATGCCGAAAAGGGCGTCTGACGACAGTCCCCAAATAGGCGGTTTAACTATATTATATAGAAAACCAAGCAATAGTCAATACTTTTTATAAAATCCGTTTTATTTTCTCTTTATATTTGTTATACAGGAACGAAGCGGCCAGGAGGATCACACCCAAAACCATGAAGGAAATGGTGCGATAAATGCTTTCCAGCTTGCTCGTATCATAAAGAAAAACTTTGAAAATCGTCACGGCCAAAACAGCAATCCCCTGATAGCGCAATTCCCGTTTATTCCAAACAAATCCCAGCAAAACCAAAGCTAAAGCCAAGATCGCCCAACCCACGGAGATCCAATAGCCGGAAAGCTCCAGCCAGAGCATAATGAACAGCGCTCCGACTCCCAGCCAGCTATAAATGACTGGTAATTTTTTCATAGCCGCTGATAATAATTCCTTTTGCCGCAAATTAAGGATATAGCCGGCATAAAGAAGAACGATGCCGATCAAATAAGCTAACAGCCTCCATTCTTCCGCCACATGGCTAAACCCGTCCATGAAAATCAAATCATAAAAAAGCATCTTCGCGAAAATCGCCAAACCAACGATCAAAGCCACCGTCCTGAACTCGGCAAATCTTTTAACCGCGGAAATTGCCAGCAGAACGGCAAAAAGCGCTGACCAATAAATAGTCAAAAATTGGGAATTGTCTCCGCCTTCCAGAAGCGGCAGGATGGCCAAAATAAAAGTCGGCAAAATCGCGTAAAAATACGGCACCAATTCTTCGAAGCCGGCGGAAATTTTTTCCCGGGCTCGAGCGATCAAAAAATAACCCAGATAAAAACAAATCGCGGCCGAACAAAACGACAAAGCCCTGGCGCTGTCGCCCAAGTTATCCCAGGAAAAAGAACCCAGCCGGGAATCGAACAATAATATTCTCCAGCCGATGACAAAACTCAAACAATAATAAAAATATTCCATCGGCCGGTAATTTGTTTTGAGATATGACGCCAAAAGAACCAAGGCCAGGATCGACCAAGTGATGGTGATCAAACTTTTTTCAAAATACAACGGAATGGCGATGGCCAGAAAGGCCGCGCCGAGATAAAAATAGACTTGGGAAATTTTTTTGCGGCCGGAAAAATAGGCAATCGCGCAACAGGCAAGATGAAAGATCGACAAGCCCAGGCAAAAAACGGCGTCATAGGCCGGATAAAAATACTCAACCAGCTCCAAGCCGGCAAAGAAAAATAAAATTGAATTAGCCAAGCCGGAAATAATCACCCGATTCTCGATCTGCGGATTTTTATCTTGGCGGGCGACGAACGCCGACTGGAGAATATAACAAAGGAAATAGGCGCCGAGGAACATCGCGCCGACCGAAAAATCATTATTATCTTGGCGCCAAACAAAATAAATGATGAAGGTGCCGAAAATCGCGGCCAAGCCAAGCAACGGCCATTTTTTATAAACAACCACCGCTGCCATCGCTACGGCCAAGAATAAATTGTAAACCAGCATCAAATACCCGAAATCAGAACTTAACAGACAAGTGAACAAGCCGAGCATGAAAGCTTCCGCGGCGACAATTTGCAGATTATCCTTAAGCGAAAAGCCGACGGTTATCAGGGCGACAATACCTAAGAAAAAAATATCCCAGCCCTGGGTGATCCCGATCGCCTGGCGATACTCGGTGAAATTATAAGCGGCATAAACCAAAAAATAAATCGCCGCTAAACCGCCGCCGACCAGAACCTTTCCCCATTTGGCGTATCTTTGCCGCCGAGACGCGATTTCCCCGATCACGATCAAAGAAATTCCGGCGATAAAACCCATGGTCATCCTCGCTACCGGGCCCAAAAAACCATTGTCGCTTAAGTATTTGACAAAAAAACCGATACCGACGACCAAGGCAAAAATTCCGATAAAGGCAAACCATTTTTTGCCGATCTTTTCTTCCAAGCCGGCTTCATTCATTTTTTTCTCGGCCGGAACCGCCGGTTCAATTTTTTCTTCCGGCACTGCGGCGATCTTCGCCTCCCGCCGTGATTCAACTTCCTGGATCACTTGCGTTAGTTGAGCATCATTATTATACCCCGCCGTCAAAGTTTTCAAGGAATCAATGATCAACCGGTTTTGACGTTTTAATTCATCCAATTCTTTTTGTAATGATTTGAGCGTCGGCATAAAATTATTTATTATAATTTAATTCGATAAAACCGCTGCCGGCCGTAGCGGTCAAGTTCTGATGATCGGGGCTGGAGTAAAGAAAATCAAGCATTGATTTGGCTTGATTGCGCAATAAGGTTTGGGCGAGCCAGGCCGGAAAATAAAAATTGTGATAGCGGGCTTTGGCCACCTGAAAATTTATCCTTCCGGCGACGGTGACAATCTTGGCTTCCAGATAAAACTGGCCGGTAAAATTCTTCACCAACGAATACCCGGAAACTTTGATCAAATTATCGGAAAAGCCGACGGCCACGTCGTGAGCCACCGGATCGGTGGCCGAGGCTAATTCTTGGGCGATCAAATAATTAATTTCCGCTTCGGTAAAATATAAATTGCGGCTGTCGGAAAAAACTCTCGAAACATCGCGGTCAAGATAAGCTTTTTCCCAATTCTTTAATTTATTTTCCGCGCTTAAGGTGGAAAGTTGCGCCGCTTCCGCGGTCAATTCCTTTTTTACTTCGACCGGACTCGGCTGAACGTCTTGATGAAATATTTTTTTTCCCAAATTCATCACGTCAACGAAAGAAAAAGCGTGAGCGGCCGCCGGCGCCAAAATCGCCGCGGCGATAATAAGAATTAAAAAATTTTTCATACTTTTCCCATAAACCAATAATTCACCACCCCAAAAGCGATGATCATGGTAAGAATTACGGTATTGATTAAAATGCCGATTTGACCGGCATTCTTGTAAGCTTTCCAGGTGGAATAGATCCAAAACGGCTGGGCGGCCAGATTCAAGATCAAACCCCACTGGGGAAGCTTGAACGAGATGGCCAAATAGCCGGCAATCGTGAAAAAAGGGATGAAGATCTGCGCGGAAATATCAAAAAGATTTCGTTTCATGAGCTTAATTTTTTAGGTAAAATTTACGATGGCAAGAAGCGGATGGAGAGGTTGAAAATTAACCTCTCCATCCCGGAATTTTTACTATCGGTTTTGTTCTTTCTGCAAAGCCTGACGCGCCGCATCGTATCCCGGTTCATTCATCGCCTCGGGTCCGCGAAGTAAAAAGGAAAGAACGTTCCTTTCGGCTGCGGTGGGAATATCGCGCAATCGGTGAATTGCAGGAATTTTTGCCTTCTCTTCGTCAGAAAAGCGGGACGTGTCGATTTGCGGAATCCTTGGCGCCGACAATGGCATGCCCAATACCGCATCAAAATTACCTCCACAGCTAATGCAAGTGAAACGACCATGATCGTCCGCGGGAACCATCTCTTCATGACACGTCGGACAATCCGGACCCTTGCCATTTTCTTTCAAATAACGATCGGTTTGATCCCAATATGAGCCGGGCACGATTCACCTCCTTGATAAAGGACAATGGGTTATAAATGAAATTAATAATCACGCAATTTTTTGATCGAGACGTCTTTCTTGATCTTTTCCAGAGCTTTGGCTTCGATCTGGCGGATGCGCTCGCGGGTAACGTCGAATTCCTGGCCGACTTCTTCCAGGGTATGCGCCACGCCATCGGTCAGACCGAAGCGCATTTCCAGGATTTTCTGTTCTCGCGGAGCCAGATTGGCCACGATATTTTTCACGTAATCCTTAAGCAGTTTCAAAGCGGCCGAACGGTCAGGCGCGACATTCTTTACGTCTTCGATAAAATCTTCCAGCACCGAATCTTCGTCTTCATCGCCGACCGAAGTTTCCAGCGAGATCGTATCCTGCGAAATCTTCATGATATATTTGATCTTGTCCAATTCTTCGTTCATTTCCGCGGCAATCTCTTCCGGCAAAGGTTCGCGGCCAAGATCCTGCACCAGGCGGCGCTCGACTTGCTGGAATTTATTGATCGTCTCCACCATATGCACGGGAATGCGGATCGTGCGGGATTGATCGGCCAGAGCGCGGGTGATCGCCTGCCTGATCCACCAGGTCGCGTAAGTGGAAAATTTATAGCCTTTGCGATATTCGAATTTTTCCACGGCGCGGAACAAACCGATATTGCCTTCCTGGATCAGGTCCAATAAAGATAATCCTTTGGCGCCGGCGAATTTTTTGGCGATTGAAACGACTAAACGCAAATTAGCTTCGATCAATTTTCTTTCCGCCTGCCTGTCCCCTCTTTCTTTGCGCTTGGCCAGCTCAACTTCTTCTTCGGTGGTTAAAAGCGGCACGCGGCCGATCTCTTTCAGATACATCTGGATCGAATCCGAACTTAACTTGGACAGATCGACGGTCGGCGCCAGCATTGATGTTCTTTTTTCTCTTTTGTCGCCTTTCTTGTCGCCTTTTTTGGACGGCGTCAAATCGGCAAAATCCAAAATCTTACCCGTATCTTCAATAATCTGGATGCCGTTGTCCTGCAAAGCTTCCAAAAAAAGTTCATAATCATAGACATAATCCTCGACATTGGAGAACAAATGCAAAATTTCCGTCTCGGTCAAAAAACCGCGCAGCCGGCCTTTATCTAATAAATTTTTCACTTGCTCCGGGTTCGGCGCGGGCATGATCATCACTTCCGCCGCCGGTTTTTTCTCGTGATGCTTATGCCACTTTTTATGCCGAAACTTTTCGCGATAAAGCTTTTTCTTTAAAGCCCTTTTGGAAGGCTTCGCCGCCGCTTTTCTCGCCGCTTGGTTTTTCTTCTTGGCGCGTTGTTTCATTTTTTATATTAAACTTTTATAAATGGCTCGGGCATATAATGCGAATACTACAAATTATACGCGAATACTACAAACACTTAAGACGGAAACGAACTATCTTGTTGGTCTTGTCAGAATCTCACCCTTTTGTCATCCCGATCCGCCCCGGGCGGAGAGGGATCTATTTTGCAGGAATCACAAACTTCTTCGACAAAAATTTTTAAAGTTATTATACGAGTTTCTCGGATAATAGATCCTTCACTCCGCTCCGCCGGCTGGCGGAGCTCCGTTCAGGATGACAAAAAAATATTGCTCTATGCTCCATGTTCTCATGCTCCCATGTTATATGTTTTCCAACTCCGCGTTATTTTCCGCGTTTTCTTCGGACAGCCTGGTCAATTCGGACATTAATTTTTCCGCTTCCTCCACTTGCCCTTCGTTTTCCAATTGCTCGATCAAACGGCTGATCTCGCGACGCCGCGTTGATAAATAATTTTCTTTCAAGGCGATGATGACGCGGATGATTTCATTCTTGGCTTTGTCCTCCTCCAAGCCGTAAAAGTCCTTATCGCCAAGAATGACAATTTTTTCCAATAACCGAAATAGGCCATCGTTGCCTAGGCCGTCATTTTGGCTTGATAGCCAATTTCTAAACTCTTGATAGTTGATTTCCTTGCTGACATTATCCGCTTTGCTGATATTATCATTATAATAAATTATCAAGTTTCTGTAAAACGTTTTATTGTCAGCGCCGAAAATATGATCAAGATTCAAGCGGTTGACGATATAATCGAAAAAAGAAGGAAATTTGATGGTCAGCGCCAGCAAATTTTGCGAAAGTTTTTCTTCGCGAGTTTCGCGGCGGGGCGCGGCCTCGGCGGCAATGGCCGGCGCGGCAAAAGGCTTTTTTACTTTAGCCTGATTCGCCACCAAAGTTTCCCGCAAAGCTGTTTCTCCGACCTGCAATTTTTCCGCTAATTTTCGCAACCAATGATCCTGCTCGATGCGGTCGGGCAAGCGGGCGATAATCGGCAAGATGCGGCGCGCGGCTTCGCGCTTGCCTTCGGATTCCTCAATATTATAAGCGGCAAAAATTTTATCGAAATAATATTGCATCACGTGCTTGGCCTCGCGGACCGCTTTTTTCCAGGCTTCAATGTCGCGGCGGATCAGTTCGTCCGGATCTTTGCCTTCGGGAATGGTGATCACTTTGATATTCATCTCGGCGGCGAAAGCTTCGCGGATGCCGCGATCGGCGGCCAATTGTCCGGCATCATCCATATCAAAAGAAAGCGAGAGATTATTGGAATATCTTTTTAACAATTTTAATTGCTCGGCGGTAAAAGCCGTGCCCGAAGAAGCGACGACATTTTTAAATCCGGCTTGATGACAGGAAATGCAATCCATCTGACCTTCAACCACAATGGCGTAACCCTGGCTTTTAATCTCCATTTTGGCTTTGTCCAAACCAAACACGACACGGCTCTTGGAATACAACATTGTTTCCGGACTGTTGATGTATTTGCCCATCTGCTCGGTCGCCTCGCGTTCCGGCGAAACGCGCGCCGTAAACGCCACGGTGTTACCGTTGATATCATTGATCGGAAACATGATTCGGCCGCGAAAACGATTATAAAAACTGTTGCGGCCTTCTTTCTTTATCGCCAGGCCGGCGGCATTGATTTCCAATTCGGTATAGCCTTTCTTTTTCAAAACATTCAAAAGATCGTCCCAGGAATCCGGCGAATAGCCGATCTGCCAATCCATCACGGTTTTTTCGGTGAGTCCCCTTTTCTGATAAATATATTCGCGAGCCGCGGCAGCCAGAGGCGATTCCAAAAAAGTTTGATGATAGAAAATTGCCGCCGTTTCCATGATATCCAGCAAACGGTTGCGCTTGGAAGATATTTCCGGATTTTCCCGCTTCAACTGCACGCCGGCTTTGGGTGCCAAAATTCTCAACGCTTCGACAAAAGTCACGCCTTCCATTTCCATGATAAAAGAAAAAATATCTCCGCCTTTGTCGGTGGAGAAACAATGCCAGATCTGTTTTTCCGGCGAAACGATGAACGACGGGGTTTTTTCCCGCTTGAACGGCGAGAGCGCGGAAAAATTCACCCCAACCGCTTTAAGGTTCGGGACGTATTCTCTGATGACATCGACGATATCCAATTTAGATTTTATTTCTTCGGAAATCTGCATATTAAAAAAAATTGAAATTGGAAATTAGAAATTGGAAATTTACTTATTGTCTTTTTTTGCCTGATAAGTTGAGCTAATGTGATTATTTAGCCTTGGCGCTAATTCCTGAGAGATTTTTACCATCTCATTAAAATCATTTTCGCAAACGAATTTTCTTTCTTTCAGTAAACTCAGCCAATGCATAATTGCCTCGGCATGCGATCCTCTGGCATTATAATAAAATTTTATCTTATCTAAATAGTGAAATCTGAAATATCCTTCGGCAATATTTGCGCCAATCGAATCAATAGAATCGATGAACTGGTCGCCCATTGTTTTTTTAATTCTCCAATCTAATTGTTCGTAGACAACCCAAGCGCGAGATGATAATTCTCTGGACAATTGATAAATCCGCAAATCATTTAATTTAATAAATTTGGAATTTCCCATAATTTCAAATTTCCAATTTCGAATTTCTAATTTCCGAATATCTTTCTCAACCAACTTTTCTTCTCTTTCGGCCTAACCGGTTCATCACGGAAATCCTTGTTGCCGATGCCGGCGAAAGTTCTGTCGGGCGATTCTTCCGGCTTATCGATTGACAAGCCCTCGGCGCTCGAATCTTCGATCAAGAATCCTTTCAATCTTTCAATCTCATTGCCCACCAGTTCGCTGTCATATTCGGCATTGTGCATATGCGCGCCTTCGTAGCTCGCTTTTTTCTGGTCAAGATGCAAATTGAAAACCACCCGGTCATCGAGATCTTCAAAATACATATGGAAGCGCGGATAAAAATCCCGGCTAAAACGCCGGACATAGCTGTCGTGTCCGGTCACCGAATCATGGATATGGGCATAGCCGACCTTGCGCAAGAAGATGTCGGGATTTAAGTTCAATCGTTTTTTATTGATCGCTAATTTCATAATGATGCTATTTGTCTATTTATTATCGTCTAAAAA
This sequence comes from Patescibacteria group bacterium, assembly GCA_028707065.1. NCBI lineage: Bacteria > Patescibacteria group bacterium. The sequence continues at coordinate 10,076 of JAQTUZ010000025.1, forward strand.
ATGGCAAAAGTCAACTGACAAAAATTGCTGCTTATTCCCAGAAAATGCGGATTTTAGCTTAAAAAAACAACCTTCAGGAGAAGGTTGCTGTAGCAATGGGGATTCGGGCTATTTCAGGAATTTTTCCGCCGGCCGGAAAATCCTTTCCACAAGCATGACGGCGATTTTCGTTTCGTGAATTTCGCGATAAAAGTAAACCGCCGCATTCAAGACTAAATTCGGGTCCCAGAAATCTTCAGACAGTTGATCGAAAGACGTCTGATCGTTGTGCAGATTGAGGAAAAAGCCCCTGTTTTTATTCTTCAATTGTTTGAGCATCTCTCTGGTCTGCCTGACTTTAAGACAGAATTCCTTGAAATCTTCCGGAATAGGAAAATTTTCCGGCAAAAAGTTGAAATTCTCGTAATACCACCTGATCCGTGCCTCGGGTATTCTGGTTAGCTCTTCGACTGGCATCGATTCCTCCCTTGAAAAAATGAGCGTGAATAATATTGGTTAATTAATTCCAATTTCATATTATTCTGACAGATGGGAGAAAAATTGTCAATTCAAAGCCTCGGAGAAACAGGCCAATGCCTAAAACTATCAATGAACTTAAAAATTACTTTTAACTTTGTCATTTTCTTAAATTGAACTACTTTTTAGAAGCTTTTAGAGGAAAAAGAAGGAGAACCAAGAAAAAAGAAATAATTGTATAAAGTCCCGATAAACTTGCAGCAATAAACCCGGAACCAATTGGACCAATTAAATAACCTCCGCCACCACCCATACCTGATAAAAGCGGTATTGCCAGGAGATAAATGGGAAGATACCTGCAAGTAAACTTTAACCATGCCCTGAACACTTCCTCTTTTATAAAATAAGTTATCGCGGAGAACAATAGAATAGGTAAGAATAATAAGAGATAAGCACTAAAATAAAGAAGGTTTGAACGACAATCATAATTATTTTCTCCACACCAGAAATCAAGTGTTTTATTTCCACCTATTAATAAAAGATTGATTACCGTCATTGCTAGCGAAATAAAAAACACTTTCTTTTTTGTCATTTTCATACATTCTATCCCATCATTGAAAAAAGTGGGCCTCCAAAAATAATACTAATATAAAGGAGTGTTGATATTGCCGTAGCTAATAAAATTATCAATGTCGTAAAAACTGCCAAAATCTTGAACTTAAATTTAACACTTTTTTTAATTAAAATAATTAAAATTCCCAAAATTCCAATGAACTGGATAATAAAAACTATTCCGAATATCATCATAAATAAACCCTCGAATTCGCCTCTGTAGTTTAACAAAAAATTACTTCTTAATTGATATAATTCGGGTGTAAGACGAAGTAAAAAAGCAAATGTGCTGGCCACCGGATTCCATAGCAGCTCCGGTATCAAAAACATTGCACAAAACACGCCCAACCAAATTTTTTGTATTTTTTTCATACCCATTTAAACTATTTTTTAGAAGCTTTTAGAGGAAAAAGGAGGAGAACTAAGAAAAAAGAAATAATTACATACAATCCCGATAAAGTTACAGCGAAAAATTTAGAATCCATGTGCCCTATCAAATAACCACCGCCACCGCCCATATCAGACAAAAACAGTATTGCCAGAATATAAATCAAAAAATACCAGTAAGTAAATTTGAGCCATACTTTAAACACTTCTTCTTTTATAAAATAAGTTAATATAGAGAACAATAAAATTGGCATAAATAACAAAAAATAATAACTAAAATAATAAAAATTATCTTGGCAACTAAGCTTTCCTTTCCCACACAAAAAAGTCAACAGTTCATCACTTCTTAACAAAAACCAAGTTATCACTGCTACTAATGAAATTAAAAACGCTTTCTTTTTTGTCATTTTCATAGATTTAAAATTATAATAAATATTTATAGTTCATACCCAACCACGCCTTTGTTCAAAATTAATTTGCTGGCATGAAACCCGGTGAATATTTTCTTTTGGATAGCTGAACCTTTTTCTTTCAATAACACCGTGGTCTGGTTTTTCTTGCTATCATAGACCGCTTCAATGGCATAAGTTTTATTCACAACAATAGTCTGACTTAAGACCGTGCTATTCAAAGGATTCCAAAGATAAACAAAGGATGAATTTGGAAGGTTGATAATTGAGCCCGCATTATACTGAACGCCGGTAAGTTTGGCGATGGTCAACGATTTGCCCGCGAAAGTTTTTTGAAAGAATAATTTCGTGGTATTGCCAGCCTCGTCGGTAATAGTATAAATGTTCGAGGACTTGGAAACTATAGTTTGACTCAAATTATCAAATCCTTCAACTTTCAAATCTTTGGTTGGCGGATCAATGGAAATTTTCGGTTCCGGTGCGGTTTTATCAATTTTAATTAATAACTTTTTGATTTCCTCCTTATTTTCTTGATTATCAAAGGAATAATACAATACGCTCGTAGTTCCTTCCGCTGACATCTTAAATGGCGCAGTATAGTTATTATAGGTCACTCCATTGTTAAGGGAATAAAAGGTTTGTTTTACTCCGGTATCGCTATCTGTGGCTGTAAACGATATTGTCGCGTCAGATACATACCAACCCTTCAATCCAGCTACACCAGAAACAGAAGCGGTTGTTACAGGAGGAACAAAATCAGGAATAACGACTTCGCCCGGCTTAGACGCCAGCGTGATATCTGAAACGCCATCGCCATTTTCATCAACAGATAATGGTGAAATATTTGCCACTCCCCCATCTTTAGGAATATCAAGAGTGGCTATGGCGCCAGTCAAAACCGGAACAGCGGCAAAGGTCGTAGTACTGATAGTTTCGTTACCTCTAACCTCATTCACATCAAGAGTGAATGAACCATTATCCTGCCCTTTCATTACTAAATGGAGATTGGCTGATGCTGGAGCACTGATAAACTTAACTTCGCCAAATTCTTGATAACTGCTACCGGGGATATTTTCTTCATGAATATTCGTGGAACTTGATAAGCCAGTATGATTGCCTTGGTCGTCATATAAATCAAGAGATAACGGGGAATGAAGAATGAAATAAAGCCTGGTTTCCTGATCAGCATTCTCTGGGGCAGTCATAGAAATATATTGAGGCAACTGGTCCGTACTATTTGTTATTATATTTTGAATAAACGTTCGAAGTTGGGGAACTTCAAGAATATTTCCGTGCGAGCGGCTAGTCATAAGTGTTTGTTTATTATTATAACTTCTTAAATCAACAAAATACCTCTTTGTACTCGCCGATTCCGGCGTCCACAAAGCACTGGGCGTAAGAACCGTGTCATCGCCATCAAGAACTGTTTCTGGACGATATTTTAATGATTCTACCGCAACGCAGCCAACAAAAGGAAACGATGACGATAAGCTACAATGCGAATCCCATCCCCGATAATACTCAATTGTTTTTATTGTATCAACGCCCCAACCGGCAATCTCAGTCAACTCAACTCCGGCCGGAGGAGTCCAACTATCATAAGTATTATGAAATGCTTCTGATTTGTTTAATAAAAATTCGTTAAGTACTGGAGGAGAAAAAATATTATTTTCAGTTGGCAAAATTTCACGCGATTGATCGGTAAGAAAATCATGCATCGTTCCCGCAGAACTAATCTCCGCGCCGTATTTTTCTCGCCAAGGAGCTAACATTGGACTGTTGTCAAAAGTTATCACCGAATCATTAACGGAATTAAAATAAGACAAAGAAGGGAGAAGATTAAAAGCACTTGGCATATTTTGCCCTAACGTGCGTATAGCTGAATTTGAAATGCCAAAAGTTGAAAGCCAGCTTGCGGGAAGGGCCATATCAAAACCGTGCAGCAAAGCACCGATTGCCTTTGGCGTTCCAGTTTGAGGCACGGCCACAAAAATAATCTTATCAATCAAGCTTGAGGCTTCAGGTCCGAGTTTATCAGTTAATTCCTTAGTAACAAGGCCGCCCATTGAATGAGCCACAATCGTCACCTTGCCGGTTTTTGATCCAGCCGCCAATCGGCGCAATTCTTTGATGATATACGGGGTTGAAGTTTGCGCAAGCGTGCCCGAATAATATATTCGCCCATTAGATAGTTTGTTGCCATTGTTCACAAGATCGTCTATGGAAAGACGCCAATCATAAGGAACTACTGAATAATCGTTGATTATATGCTCGGTATTTTTCATTGAATCTAATTGATCCAAAAATGATTTATAAATATCGCCCTTAATCGGAAAATAAGCATTATCAATAACATCGCGAGTGTAAATATCCTCTCTGTCGGGAATGCCAACAGAATTCAAAGAAAGATTTTCTATCTGATTATTGTTTCCACTCGGCTCCCAAAGTTTTGTGGTACCGCCGTTATAATCATGTTTATATAATCGGCTTCCTTCAGCGCCTGGTAAAAAAAGGACATTAGAGGAGCCGGAAATAACTATAAAATCTGTGCCAACCGCCGGATTGCTCATCGTCTGCCAAGCCGAGGCATTGCCTTGCGAATCCACGGCTCTGGCC
>JAQTUZ010000026.1 GCA_028707065.1 Patescibacteria group bacterium
TCAGCTTTGCGGATTCGGGAGTGAAGATCGGACCTTACGGTCTCAAAAAAAACGTCTCGGGCTGGGACATCTACACCTCCGATCCGCAGAACCGTCTCATGATCGCCTTCAGCGACGGAGACACCATCAAGTGCTGGGAAAAATACCAGCGCAAGCCGTCAATGTGGGGGAAAACCTTCACGATGATAGCTCTGGCGCCAATGGACGTGGAAATAGATAACCACTGATCAAAGGCGACGGAGAAGCAATAAGGGAAGGACATCGCGTTCTTCCCTTTTTTATTTTGCCCAAATGTATTATACTATTGATATATAAATAACTTAATTTTATATGAAAAAATTAATCAAAATTTTCTATGTTTTAGCGATTATTTTACAATTTTCCTTTGCTGTCCAATCTGTCTCGGCTGACGCCGGCAACTGTGACTGCAGGGAATCACTTGATCAGGACGCCTATACAGCCTGCTTAACCAAACCCAGCCCAAATAATTGTTTGGATTACTCGAATACCTCAAGGGGTTTATGTGAAAATGCCGATTGTGAATGGGTGCCCAGCGCATCTTCCGGCGACTGCAGCACCGGAGCTAACCAATGCACTTCTGTCTGCCCTCAATCCACTACCGCTCCTTCCGCCACTACTTGTTGCAACAACACCTCGCCAACTTATTGTTCCAGCTTTCCTTCGGCATATCCAAATTGCACGAGTGGCTGCACGGGCTACTGCAATAACGCAGGGGATGCGGTATCCTGCGCTTTTTATCAATCCGCCAATGGCGGTCAAACATCCGTAACCACCGGCGTTTGCGAGTGCAATGGTTCCCTCTCTTGTAACCAAACACAATCTAATTGCACGAGTATGTCCTCGACGGGAGGCGTAACTTGTTCCTGGACTGCCGATGCAAACCCGGCAGATAATTCCCTCGGCGTTTGCGATTGCAATGGTTCTGTCTCTTGTAACCAATCACATGAAAATTGCGATAGTATGTCCTCGACGGGAGGCGTAACTTGTTCCTGGACGGCCAATGGATCTGCGGCGGCCAGCGCCGGCAATCTTCCGCCGGCGGCCAGCGCCGGCAACCAGCCGGCCACCCCCAGCGTTAACTTAACCAATCCTCTGGGTAATATCAACAGCGTGCCCGCGCTGATCGGCAATATCATCAACGCCGCGCTCGGCGTGGTCGGATCATTAGCTTTAATTATGTTCATCTATGGCGGTTTCACCTGGATGCTCGCCGCCGGCAACGAACAGGCCGTGGAAAAAGGCCGCAATATTCTGGTCTGGGCGGCGGTCGGTCTGATCGTCATCTTCGCTTCTTACTCGCTCGTCAACTTCGTCATCAATGCGATCACTAAAGGAGGCTGACGCAATTTCCAATCATCAATTTTCATAACCGAAAACGCCGGAGCATTCCGGCGTTTTTTATGGCTTGCTATCGTTCCCCAGTATAACCTAACTCAATAACCTAACTTAATCAATTTGACATAATTTTACATACATGCTATATTAAAATAATTTAATTTAAACTAAATGCTCATTCTTAATTAAATTATTTAAAGATAAACCGAGGAGGGTTTTATGTTGAACATTAATTTAGATGCGGAAGGGTATTTTATCAACATGTCAGGGATGTTAGATGACCGGGAACACATTCAGTTTTGTTATGACGAAACTGAAAAATATGGGAGTAACCGTTCGATGGAGAAAAGGCTTTATGCAAAATACCCAGTTAAAGCTATTATTTTAGGTAACAAGATGGCGGTCCAAATACTATATAATAATGGAAGAATCAGCTCCATTATTCCGGGGGAAGCGGCCTCAAAAATAAATATAAAAATTGGGTAAAATTACAACTTGCCCGCCAAGAGGTCTTGATTGTTAAAATCATGACCTCTTTTTTAGTATTTCAATCTTTAATAAACCACTGGGCCTGGGCCTATGGCACCTTAATTGCAAACCTATTAATTTTTATTGATTATTTTAATCTAGTATGCCACGGCTTGCAGTTTGGGTTCCACAGCCCCTCGGGACTATGGAACCCCCAACAAAAAAAACGAAACCACTGTTTCGTTTTTTTGATATACAATTCTTAATTTTTAATTACCTTAATAAATCCGCGCTTGCCTTTCTGAATAAGGACTTCCTTTTCCGAAACTGCCACTTCGACTTCTTTATCGTTGACCGGCTGATTATCAACTTTTACTCCGCCCTGATCGATCAGACGGCCGGCCTCGCTTTTGGATTTGGCCAAACCAGCCTCGACCATCAGGTCGACTAAATGATAATTGCCCTCGGGTTTTTTCAATACTGGAATGTCAGCCGGAATTTCCTTATGCTGAACCGTCGCTTCAAAACTGCGCTGGGCTTTGACCGCTTCATCTTCGCCGCGGACGGTTTTGACTATTTCAAAAGCCATCATTTTTTTATACTCCATCGGGTTGACTCCTTTGGCCATTTCGCTTTGGATTTCCTTAATCGCCGGAAGCGGCACATCAGTCAATAATTCCAAGCCAATAATAATATGATCGTCGGAATAAGACATGGCCTTGCCATACATATCTTCGGAAGAATCGCTCAAATTTATGCCGTTGCCCTTGGTCTTCGACATGGTCCGGCCGTCCGGCGCATCCATCATCTTCAGAGTAAGGACGAATTTTTCCTTGCCCAAATAAGCGCGCACTATTTCCCGACCGGTCAGCATATTGAAGGTTTGGTCAGCGCCGCCGATTTCCATGTCCACGTTCAGCGCCACGCTGTCATAGCCTTGCAACAAGGGATAAATAAATTCATGCAAGCCGATCGGGTCGCCTTTCTCCAGGCGCTGTTCAAACATATCGCGCTCCAACATTTGTTGCACCGTCATGTGCGACAGCAATTTTATCACTTCGTCCAATTTTAATTGCGACAGCCATTCAAAATTTCTTTTGAATTGCACCGGATTGTCGCCGCCGAAATCGATCAATTGCGCGGCCTGTTCTTTCCAGCCCTTTAAATTTTCCTCGATCTCATGATTGGAAAGCATCTTGCGGCCGGATTCCTTATCCGGATCGCCGACGCGGGCGGTGTAGTCGCCGACCAAAAAAATAACTTCATGGCCGAGCCGCTGCAGGATCCGCATCGCCCGGATTCCCATCGCGTGCCCGACATGCAAAAATTTTCCGGTCGGATCATAACCCTGATAAACGCGCAAGCGCTCCCCGGACATTAACTTTTCCCGGAAGGCGTCAACCGAAGGATAAATCGCCTCGACTCCCCGGGTTAAAAATTTTTCGATCAATTCTTTGTCGACAATCACTTTAGACATATTATTAATTTTTTCCGCCCAAGGCGGATCCGCCTTGGGCGGAAATTTTTAATTGAATAGGTGCAGACGGTGGGACTTGAACCCACATGAATTGCTTCACAAGCTCCTAAGGCTTGCGCGTATACCAGTTCCGCCACGTCTGCAAACGTTAAAATTATAAATTATAAATGATAAATTATGAATACTCTAAAAAACACTAATTGTCAATAAATAAAACGATTTATAATTAATAATTTATAATTTATAATTCCCCCTCAATTATAACATAGATTTGTGCTATAATAATAATGTAGCTTAAATAATCAACTAATAATTAACTCAATAAATCTATGGACGAAACAAACCAAAACCAAGCGCCACAGGCGCCCCAGATGCCGCCGACTTCCAATCCGGGAACGGCCGACGACCGCGACGCGCAGGAAAATAAGTATGTCGCCCTTTTCTCCTACATCTATATCCTCTTTTTGATCCCGCTCTTGGCCAAGCGCGAATCCAAGTTCTGCCAATTCCATGCCAAACAAGGCCTGGTGCTTTTTGTGATCGATATCATCGTCAGCTTGTTTGTGTGGATCCCGGTCATCGGCCAACTCTTGATGCTCGCGGTAGCGATCGTTTCGATCATCGGCATCATCAAAGTCCTGAACGGCGAATACTGGAAAATCCCCTATATCTACGATTGGTCGGAGAAGATAAAGATATAATATAATTCGAATCTACGGATTTTGGACGAATCTACGGATATCATCCGAATGGATAAAATTAATCAAAATTATGGAGGGGAAAATTTTGCATGAAGAATTATCTTACAAGATAAACGGTCTTTTATTCCAGACCCATAACCATCTCGGCCGATACAAGAATGAAAAACAATATGCCGATTATTTTGAAGAACTTCTTAAAAAAGAAAAGGTCAACTATAAAAGAGAATGCGTAATAGAAATTTCTTTTAACGGAGAAAAGCCAAGAAGGAATGTCTGCGATTTTTTGATTGAAAATAAGGTGGTTGTGGAAATGAAGGCCGTTGATTTCTTAACCAAGGATCATTATTTTCAAGTTAAAAGATATCTATCCTGTTCGGGGCTTGACCTTGGTATTTTAGTAAATTTCAGACAAGTTAGAATTTTACCAAAAAGAATCTTAAATAACGAATTGATTTTAAAAAATAATTAAAATTCGGATAATTCGGATGGTATTCGTAGATTCGGATACCATTTGTAGATTCGGATTATATTTTTATGTCTAAATTCGTCAAATTCTTCCACGAGCTGCGCATCAAGGATGTGCCGCAAGTGGGCGGCAAGAACGCCTCGCTGGGCGAAATGTATTCGCGCCTCCGCAAGAAAAAGATCCGCGTGCCCAACGGTTTTGCCACCACGGCCGATGCCTATCGGTTTTTCATGGATAATTCCGGATTAAAAAGGCACATCAAAGAAATTCTCAAAGACCTCAATACCAAAGATGTCACCAATCTGATGGCTCACGGCAAAGCGGTCCGCGACGCGATCATGCGCGCCGAACTGCCGGAAGCTTTAAATCGCGAAATTGTCACGGCTTATCACCAGCTCTGCAAATTGGAAGGCCGCCCGGTTTTGGATGTCGCGGTCCGTTCCTCGGCCACGGCCGAAGATCTGCCGGACGCTTCTTTTGCCGGCCAGCAGGAAACTTTTTTGAATATCCGCGGCGACGCGCATTTACTTTTAGCGGTCAAGCAATGCATTGCTTCGCTTTTCACCAACCGCGCCATTTCCTACCGCGCTGACAAGGGTTTTGATCATTTCAAAATCGCCTTGTCAGTCGGCATCCAAAGAATGATCCGTTCCGATATCGGCTCTTCCGGCGTGATGTTCACCATCGATACTGAATCCGGCTTCAAGAATACCGTTTTGATCCATTCGATCTACGGCTTAGGCGAAAATATCGTCCAGGGCCGCGTCAATCCGGATGAATTTTATGTTTTCAAGCCGACCGGCGCGATCATTTCCCGCGCCATGGGCAAAAAAGATTTGCGGATGATCTATGATTCCGACCGCAACAAGCCGACCAAAAATATTTCCGTCCCGCTCTCCGAGCGCCAAAAATTTTCCATCAGCGACGAACAAGCCAAACAGCTCGCAGCCTGGGGAATGGAAATTGAGAAGCATTATAACAAAGCGATGGATATTGAATGGGCGCTTGACGGCCATGAACATAAACTTTTTATCATCCAGGCCAGGCCGGAAACCGTGGAAAGCATCAAGGACCCGAACATCATTGAAAAATACAAATTGTTAAAGCGCGGCGAACTTTTAGTGCAAGGCCAATCAGTCGGCAATAAGATCGGCGCCGGCGTGATCAATCGCATCATGGAAGTTTCCGGCATCAAAACCTTCAAACCCGGCCAGGTTCTGGTCACTGATATGACCGATCCGGATTGGGAACCGATCATGAAAATCGCTTCGGCCATCGTCACCGATAAAGGCGGGCGCACTTGCCACGCGGCGATCGTTTCCCGCGAATTGGGAATTCCCTGCGTGGTCGGTACCAACAATGCCACGCGCAAATTAGCCAGCGGGATGAAGATCACGATCAACTGCGCCGAAGGCGAGCACGGTTATGTTTACCAGGGAATCCTGCCTTTCAAAGTAACCCGGACCAATGTCAAAAATCTCAAGCGGCCGAAAACCAAAATAATGATGAACGTCGGCGAACCGGATATGGCCTTCCTGACTTCTTTTATTCCCAACGACGGCATCGGCTTGGCGCGCCTGGAATTCATTATTAATAATTACATAAAAATTCATCCATTAGCGCTGTTAAATTTCTCCAAACAAACTCCGGAAGTCAAGGCCCAGATCGAAAAAATCGTTTTCCCCTACAAAGATAAGCGGCAATTCTTCATCGATAAGATGGCCGAGGGCGTGGCGATGATCGCCGCTTCCGCTTACCCCAAGGATTGCATCATCCGCTTGTCCGATTTCAAAACCAACGAATACGCCAATCTGATCGGCGGCAAAGAATATGAGCCGATCGAATCCAACCCGATGATCGGCTGGCGCGGCGCCAACCGCTATTATACGCCCCGCTTTGTCCCGGCCTTTGATATGGAATGCGAGGCCATGAAAAAAGTGCGCGACGGCATGGGTCTCTCCAACTTAAAAATCATGATCCCTTTCTGCCGCACCATCGAGGAAGGGCAAAAAGTCAAAGCGATCATGGCCCGCCATGGTTTGATCCAGGGCAAAAACGGCTTGCAGATTTACGTGATGGCCGAAATTCCTTCTAATATAATCCTGGCGGAAAAATTCGCCCGCGAGTTCGACGGTTTCTCGATCGGCTCGAACGATCTGACGCAATTGACACTCGGCATTGACCGCGATTCCGGCTCGATGCTCGGCGTGGCCGGAGTCTCCAATGAGAAGAACGAAGCGGTGAAAATTCTGATCAAGCAATTGATCGCGGTCGGCCATAAAACCAAGACCAAGGTCGGCATCTGCGGCCAAGCCCCGTCCGACTTCCCCGACTTTGTCGAATTCCTGGTCAAACTCGGAATCGATTCGATCTCGTTAATCCCCGACACGGTCATCGACACGACGATCAATGTCCTCAAAGTCGAAAAAAAATCGCGTCGATAAAAAATTAGTATAAAAAAATCGCCCCGGGTTCATCCCGAGGCGATTTTCTTATGTCGTTTCTTTAAATTGTTTTACTTTTTCTTCAGCGCTCTTGATCTCTTCTTCTTTAACCCGAATTGCCAACTTTTTTTCCGCTATCGAGTTTTTATCAATTTCCCCCTCCGCTTCATACGCAGCCACCAAAGAATCCTGCAATTCGCCCTTAGCTTTTCGCAAGACATTCAGCGCGTTCAATGCCTCGGATTTTTTCCTTTCTCTATCCAATTCCTCGGCTTGTTCGCCGGACCTGGTTGAATCGTAAAGCTGTACCAGGAAATATTCATAAGGATCTGTATCTTTTTTCCCATACATTCCCGCTTTACCGGTAACTTTCTCCACGTGCATATCTTTATCGCCGGAAGCGAATTCGCAATCAGTCATCTTAACCAGCGCGTCTTCATAATTATCGTTTTCACCGATAACGTTTCTGCCCGCGTTCCTTTCGTCCATCAGACCGTCATAAACCGTCGCTGCCGCGGCAGCCACCCGGCCTTTGAATTTGAAACCGGGCGGAATTTCTTTACGGTATTCGACTAACGCTTCGGTCTTCCACTTCTCGCCCAATCGGTCAGCCTCGTCTTGTTCTTCTTTGGTAAATTTATAATCATCTTTGATTTCCCGTCCTCCCGCCCTTAGCTTGGCAAGTTCCAGCCGGCGACCCTCGACCGCCGGCACTTTATGCTTCCAGCGCAAGATCGTCTCGTCATCATCCATATTCAAACAATTTTCCGCATCCGAGTCGTTTTCCAGCAGATTTTTAACTTTCTTGATAAAACCATTCAAAACTTCTTCAGTTAACGGTATCTCACTGGTGATAATGGCGCTGAATTCATCGCCGCCTTCGCGGCAGGCGGTAAACTTGAATCTGTTATCTTCCGCGAAATCTTTCACTTCATCATTCTCTAAAGCTTTTTTCATCAAACGCAAATACAGATCGCCCTTGGCATAATCGCCGGAATAATCATTGACCACCTTTAGCCCGTTAAGATCGAAAGTGACTCTGGCCACTTTTTTTAAATCCTCGAGGGTGGGCTCGTGATCCAAAACCTCGCTCAAAGCGCGCATGGTTTCCAGCTTAGCCAATTCCTGATTCGGCATATCGATTCTCTTATCCCGATAACTGGCCTGGGTTTCCCGGGAATCAATGTCTACTTCGGTTTTAACCATTGAATCACGAAATTCTTTTGGTACGCCATATTTTTCGAGTTCGGACGTATACCCGGCGATACGATCGTGGGTTCTCATTACTTTTTCCTTGATCGCTTCGGGCTGGCCTTTAACCACGCTTTCCACCGTCTCATTAACGGTCATTTTTTTTCTTTGCCGATGTTTGGAAACCGCCGCATCTAAAGATGTCTTGACTTGCCGCTCCCTTTCTTCCCGCTGGCGTTCCGCCTCGCTGCCTCCGCCTCCTGATTCAATTTCTTTTTCGTTCGTATCCATAGAATTAAAGTTATCTTTTATTCCTCAACTTGATTTAAAAAAAGGCAATTGATCTTTTTCCAGTCCATAAAATCGGACTGGCTAAGATTAATTGCCCTATGGTCTTTGCCGGCAAAGGCGCTTCAGCGCTGCTGCTAAAGCCCGCCGTTGTTCCGGCGTCCCTTCTTTGCTGCGGTAGGGTCCGCGAAATTCTTCTTTTCTCGCGCCATTCTGGAAGCTGCCGCCTAATTTCCTGACGGCGTTATTTTTTGTATTCATTTTTTCCTTCTTTCTGGGTATTTTCATGATGTTGCCGGGCTAAACGAGGAGATATTTATCAAAAAGTTATTGGTTGATTTATTTGATCATATTTTATCACGAGAGCGGGAGTTTTGGCCAATTAGGTGAGGAAAAAATTAATAAAAAGAGCTTAATCCCAAGCGGGGCGGTCTTAGCGATCTTTATAATTTGAAACTACAACGTTTAAATAATTCTGTCAATCTTGACAAACTATTATATTTATGATATTATAAATAAAAATTAATTTTACGCTTTTATCTTCCAAATTCAACAAAAAGAAGGGAGAAAAGATGAAGGCAAAGATTGTAAAAATTCCACAAAGCGATCGGATCGGATTTTGGCAGCGGCGACACCACGAAATAATCCGCGCCAAAAAAGGCAAGGGCTCATATCAGAGAAAGGGTCTATCGCCGAATGCCATATTGGCCTAAATCTTCATCTTTTGGTAAATTTTTTTAAAAATATTTCAGCTGATATAACCATATCACCCTCAATATTTTTAAAAAAATTTCCTCAAAATCTGAAAGATTTATGCTCAAAGAGCATTCGGCGATAGACCCTACAAGAAAAAAGAGCTTACCTCGGCAATGACGTAAGCTCTTATTATTTTTGCGCAATAACTCCTAATTCATATTGTTTCGCGCGCCAGGCAAATTTCTCCGATAACTATCAACAAATGCCCCGGCGATCGAAAATTGCACCGAATCGCTCAGCACCGGAAGCCAGCAGGCGTACACGTTAGTCGTGAGCGGCCGAGCGATCAGCGGCACGGGAGCTGGCGGCAGATCAGGATTGAAGTCTGCCTCATAAATATCCTGAAAATACCGAACAGTTTGGCCGATGGCGATGCTTTTTCTCTTTTGAAAAATAACTTTTTTTCCATCAGGCGACCAGCAGGGATTGAGATATTCTCCTCCGTCATTGATTATCGTAACTGTTCTTTTAATATCCTGCTTCCAGTTCAGCAAAGAAGCGGAAATCCCGATCGAGCCGCCATGATTGACCTGATAAGCAACCCAGTTATTAACTGGTGAGCAAGCTGGACGCTGAAAATTGCCGTTCGCTCCTCCGACCAAAAGAATGCGGGCGTTTTTACCGTCTTTATCCATAATCCAAAGACTGAAACCGGCGGCATCTTGGCAATCGTAAATAATGTGCCGGTCATTGTGCGTAAAGCTGGGGCTGCCGCAAAAAGTCAAACTGCTGGTCAGCCTTTGCGCGGTATTATTCATGCTCTTCAGATCAAGACAATAAATATCCCGATAACCGGATTGCTTGGTCAAATTGGATTCGAAAAGAACCAATTGGCCGCGATGCGAGCAAGCAGGATTAAGACAATAATACTGCGATGAAGTCAGAGGCAGATCGGTCATCGTCTTCAAATTGAATTTATGCAATTCGAGATCGACGCCGTTGACATAATAAATTTTCCCGTCAGAGGAAGCCGCTATCCGGCTATCTGCCTTTACTCCCAGAGAAATTGGCAGAGTGATTTTTCTGCCAATACTGGTATCATAGATCATGACCTCCTGATTGATGATCAACGTCGGTCCGCCGTCAGCGGCAATGGTATAAATGCTATCGCCGACAAAGGCGATATACGGCTGATATTTCGATTGGGGCATCAATTTCTTGAGATAAGGACGGTACCAATCCCAGCCGAAGCACAAAAACAAAACTACTGCCACTGTCGCCAATCCGATCACATTCCTCCAAAACTTACTCTTCATCGGTCCTCCCAAATGGGTTTAGGTTAGAAAAGAACGGTCAATTATCACCAAAGCTTATAATAAATCTTATACTACTCGGTAATTATTTCGTCAACAAAGAAAGAATAGCCTGCATTGGAAATGCAAGCTATTTTAAGCGGTCAGATCGATTTTCCCGCCGAGATTGCCGGCCGGATCGGGCGGCAAATTCGGTTTTTCTTCCTTACGATCTTTCTTCTTTTTTTCCGGTTCGGGCTGATCTTTTTCCGGAAGTTCGGGAAGCATCTTTTGCTTTTCCTCAATCGGCTCCGGTCTTCGGTTCTCCGGCGGAAGGTCGGGAATGACAAATAGCGGCTGTGTTTTCATATATTCTCCTTATTTAAATTCCAAATTAGAGTCAGCTTTTAATTTTGCCCATGGCGTAAAAGATTTTCTTCTGGCCCGGAAATATCCGGCCGCCGCGACCATCGCCGCGTTATCCGTAGTATACTCCAAGGGCGGGATATGACAAGCCATGCCCAGTTTGGCCGCCGCATTCTGGAATTCTTCGCGCAAAACCAGATTGGCCGAAACGCCTCCGGCCAACATCATTGTCTTGACTTTGAATTTTTTGGCGGCCTTAATTGCCTTCCCGACTAAAGTCTCGACTACGGCCCGTTCGAACTCATGGCAATATTCCGGAACTTTATTTTTCCAATCTTTATCTTTCTGAATCTTATAAAGCAGCGAGGTTTTCAACCCGGAAAAAGAAAAATCAAAATTCGGATCATTGAGCATCGGCCGCGGCAATGAAATCCCCTCTCGAGAGGGGTGGCGCGGAGCGCCGGGGTGTGTTACGGCGGAATCAACGTCAACATTTTTAAATTCCGCCGCCGTCCTGGAAACGATCGGACCGCCTGGGTAGCCCAAATTCAAAAGCTTGGCTGCTTTGTCAAACGCTTCGCCGGCCGCGTCATCGCGCGTTTCTCCGATCGTTTGGAATTTACCATGGCCCTTCATTAATATCAGCATCGTATGTCCGCCGGAAACAGTCAGGATCAAAGCGGGTAATTTTATTTTTTCCTTGCCGATAAAATTAGCATAGATATGCCCTTCAATATGATTAACCGCCACGACCGGAATTTTCCAGGCATAGCTCAAAGTCCGAGCCGTTTCCACGCCGACCAAAAGCGAAGTGATCAATCCCGGCCCGGTCGTCACAGCCAGCGCATCGATATTTTTAAGTCCCCTCTCGCTTGCCCCGCAAAGCGTAGCGATGCGTGGGAGAGGGGTGGCGCCGCCTCGGCGACGGGGTGTGTTAACGTCCGACTTCTCCAACGCCTCATTAATGACCGGCAAAATATTCAAAATATGTTCCCGGGCCGCGATTTCCGGCACCACGCCGTTATATTTTTTATGGATTTCGACCTGCGACGACACGACATTCGATAAAATTCTAACGCTGTCGCCCTTGCCCTCGACAACGCTGGCGGCTGTTTCATCGCAGGATGTTTCGATTCCTAAAACAATCATATTTACTTGAACCCACGATAACACACCCCGTCAGGCCGAGGCGGCCTGCCACCCCTCTCGAGAGGGGAATAAAATTGCATGAATCATCGTCTTGACTTATCTTTATTTATAGTTTATATTATTATCATAGTTTCCTTAAAAAATCCAGCCCAGCGCTGAATTTTATTTTACCGAATTAACCCGAAAATTATTTCACCCAGCCGGCCTGCGGCCTGGGTGATCATTTGCTCACCCGCAAATGAGGTCCCTTCGTCTATCGGTTAGGACACCAGGTTTTTCAGCCAGAGGCTGACCACCCTCTGGGTGGCATCCTGCAAAAACTATGTGGTTCGTATATTTAATACAAAGCCGTAAAGACAATACTTTCTATATTGGATATACTGATGATATAAAGAGGAGGTTAAAAGAACATAACCAGGGTAAAACAAAATCAATAAAAAATAAAATTCCGTTCATCCTTAAATACTGCGAAATCTATTGTAATAAAACTATTGCTATAAAAAGAGAACTGGAATTAAAGAATAATAGTTTCAAGAAAAAAGAATTACTAGACAGACTAAAATGCATCAGTGAAAAATAATGATTCACCCAGACGGCCTTCGGCCTGGGTGATCATTTGCTCACCCGCAAATGAGGTCCCTTCGTCTATCGGTTAGCTTGTCCGCCTTGGGCGGAGACACCAGGTTTTTCAGCCAGAGGCTGACCACCCTCTGGGTGGCATCCTGCCGAATTAATTCTTTTTTACATTTGCAAATGAGGTCCCTTCGTCTATCGGTTAGGACACCAGGTTTTCATCCTGGTAAGAGGGGTTCGACTCCCCTAGGGACTACTGGAAATAAAAAACACTCGGCATCAGCCCGAGTGTTTTTTATTTCCAGTTATCTTCTAAGGCGGAGTCGAACAAGGCAGGAGCGAGGCTAGTTTTTCGCCGATTTCCGACGGCGAAAAACGACGCCGAGCGTCCGACGACCTGCCGGGGGCAGGTCGTCGCTGCCTCTGGACAAGAGAGTGAGGCGGAAGCCGAGCGAACGCGGAACTCCCCCAGGTACAATTAAATTAAAAAAGGAGGCTATCGTGATGATAGTCCTCCATATTCAGCCCTCGAAGAGTTTAGCGACAGACCGCCCTTTCCCATATCTCCTTGAATTTCATCAACGTTTTGAATTCCCGTTCTTTTTCACCAAGCTTCAAGTAGACCGGATCCAAACCGCCGCGAACGATGTTCAAACCAAAATCAGAATTGTTAGCGGCGAGCGAAGCGAATCTTTTCTCGAACTGCGCCGGATTATTCTCTTTGGAAATGACATGACATTCCCTGACCGTCGCGTGATCCTCCCGAGAATTTGGTTTCCTTACCCTGACCAAACGGATAAAAAATAAATACATTCTGCCTCTCTCATCAACGGTAAGTTTGGCCTGACCAAGAACATCACCTTTTACCCGCGGGATTTCGACCGTCGCAATGGCTCCGAACTTCACGCCCAAATAGGCAAACTGGGCGCCCAGAATTTTTTCCCAATTTTCGGTATTCACATTCAGATCAAGTTCCAGGTCGACTCTTTTAAGATACCAATTAAAAACAAG
>JAQTUZ010000027.1 GCA_028707065.1 Patescibacteria group bacterium
AGCGTGGAAACCGTGCAAAATTGCGTTGTCCGAAGGCCGCTTCTTTATTATAATAAATTTATAAATAAAAGCGGACGAGTATAGCAATTTTGCTAGGTTTCATAGCGAAGCGTCCCAAAATTTGTCCAGCGCGTCTCCCCTCCTTTCCAAGGAGGGGTCTGGGGGTGGTTTGCATGCGCCACTTTTTTTAAAAAAAGTGGCAAAGATTTTTAAAAATAATGTCGGGAATAGACCCACCCCGTCCGCGAGGCGCGGCCACCCCTCCCGAGGAGGGGACTTTTAAAATAATAATCATTGCTCGTCAATCGCCAAAATCTCTTGACCCGCTCTTTCCCATCTGCTATAATTATCCACAGGATGATGTTGGCTAATTTAGACAAGTCGGCTTCATTCGGGAAAACAAAAACCGGCCTCCCTTTGGGAGACCGGTTTTGTTATACGCAAGCCTTTTGCTTGTCCGCCTTGGGCGGAAGGCGAGGCCATTGGCCGAAGCCGAGTGGTGGATCGTATAATCCCGCGTATGGCGGGATAACGAAGTTATACGCAAGCCGCCATAACACATAACACATAACACATAACACATAACACATAACACATAACACATAACACATAACAACTAACCTTACTGGATAAATTAAAATAGATTTATTTTAAAATTTAGAAAAAGATAATTATTTATAAAACATTTTATATTCGCCATGTTACGTGTTACGTGATATGTGTTATGCGAAATTTGCCCTGTTACGTGTTACGTGTTATGTGTTACGCGAATCTTGACCTTCCTATTTTTTAATGTTATATTGGTTATAAGTTAAATTACTCGCGAAACTCCCCTATAAAACAAGGAGGGGATATTATTTTTTAAAAGACATGTTAAAAAAGATCCTTTCCTTCACTTGGGAGTTGATTAAAGTTGTCGTAATTTCATTGGTAATAATCATTCCGGTCCGGTACTTCCTCATTCAGCCTTTTTACGTCAAGGGCGCTTCAATGGAACCGAATTTTTTTGATCATGAATATTTGATCATCGATGAGATCAGCTATCGTTTCCATAACCCGGTCCGGGGCGATATCGTTGTTTTTCGCTATCCCAAGGACCCGCAGGAATATTTTATTAAAAGAGTGGTCGGCTTGCCGGGGGAAAAAGTGGAAATAAAAGACGGGCAAGTTTATCTTTATAATCAGCAATACAAGGATGGCGCGGTCCTTGACGAAACTTATCTGTCGCCCGATGTGAAAACTATCGCCAACACCGGAACGGAATCGGTAACGCTTGGGCCGAATGAATATTATGTCTTGGGCGACAATCGCAATTCCTCCAAAGATTCGCGCAGTTTCGGACCGGTCGATCGCAGTTTTGTCATCGGCCGCGTCGCCTTTCGCGGCTGGCCATTGAATAGGATGACGGTTTTTCAAACCCCCGCCTATCAATATTAATTTTTCACTTTTTACTTTTAACTTTTTACTTATTGTCATATGCCTCATAGAAAAAATAACCGGAATAATAATCAACGCCGGGACCCTTTTCACAAAGAGGAATTGAAGCAGCGGGGTCTTTCGGAAAAATTCGTCCGCTTAAGGGGGATGAAGGATATTATTTTTGACGAAAATAAATATTGGGATCTGGTGATCAAGAAAGCTTCCGATCTGGCGGAGATTTACGGCTTTAAGAAAATCCAGACTCCGATTCTGGAAGGCTTGGAGCTTTACCGCAAATCTACCGGCGAAACCAGCGATATCGTTTCCAAGGAGATGTATTCTTTTGTCGATAAAAACGGCGAAAAAGTCGCCTTGCGGCCGGAAATTACCCCCAGCCTGGTCCGGGCTTATATTGAGAACGGCATGTTGAATATGCCTCATCCGGTGAAGATGTATTCTTATGGCCCGATCTTCCGCCATGAAAAACCGCAAGCCGGCCGTTATCGCCAGTCGCACCAATTTGATATGGAAATTTTCGGCGAAGCCAGCCCGGTGGCGGATTTTCTCCTGATGCTGATCGCTTACAATCTTTTCAGCGAATTGCAGATCGACATCGAATTGCAGGTGAATAATATCGGCTGCAAGCAATGCCGCGGCGAATATATCAAAAAACTGTCCGCTTATTATAAAGAAAGGGGCAATCGTTCGCACTTATGCAATGATTGCAAACGCCGCTTGGAAAGAAATCCTTTGCGCTTATTGGATTGCAAGGAAGCGAATTGCATCGCTTTGAAAGAAGGCGCGCCGCCGATCGTTGATTTCCTCTGTGAGGATTGCAAAAAGAAATTCACCCGCGTTTTGGAATATCTTGATGAAATGAACATTCCTTATAATTTGAATTTGAGCTTGGTCCGCGGTTTGGATTATTATACCGGTACGGTTTTCGAGATCACCGTCCGGGAAGAAGGGGAAAAAAATCCGAACGGACAATTGTCTTTGGGCGGCGGCGGACGCTATGATACTTTGGTGGAATTCTTCGGGGGTCGCCCCACGCCGACTTGCGGTTTTGCCATCGGCATTGAACGAACGGTGGCCAGAATCAAAACCGGCGGTATTCCTTTGGAAAAAGACGACAAGAATATTATTTTTATCGCGCAATTGGGCGATGTGGCCAGAAGAAAGGCCATGGTGCTGTTCGAAGAACTGCGCAAAGCCGGCTTGAAAGTCAAACAGGCTTTTACCCGCGACAGCCTGAAAGATCAATTGGAAGAAGCCAACGCGCTGGGCGCCAAACTGACTTTGATCCTCGGGCAGAAAGAAATGAACGACAAGACGATCATGGTCCGCGATATGGAATCGGGCAATCAGGAAGTGGTTGATTATAAAAAAGTAAAGGCCGAAGTGGAGAAGCGGATAAATACCATTTAAAAATTTTAGGCTCGGAAAAAGTAACCATTGTTTTTGCAGCTTGAAGTTTGAATTAATAATTAATGGAAAGCGAGGTGCTTTATTATGACTGAATTTAAAAGAAAAAAAGGAGAAAGTTTTGAGAGTTTCTTGCGCCGCTTCAATAAGGGCTTGCGCAATTCGAAAACTTTGAATATCGCCCGCTCAAAGCGGTCTTTGACGCCCAAGAAAAGCCGCCGCAAACAGAAAGAGTACGCCCTGAAAAGCCTGGAGCTGCGGAAACAGAAAAATTATTTGCGCAAGATCGGCAAGCTGCCGGAAGAAGAAACAACGTATCGAAGATAGAAATAAAAAAAATACCGCCCCGAAGGCGGTATTTTTTTGACAATTTGATAATTAGATAATTTGAAAATTTGATATTTAAATTAGTCGATTGATAGTCAAATTATCAAATTTTCTAATTTTCAAATATTCAGTTTTATTTTTCCTCTTTATCTTTGAATTTCGGCATGAATTTTCCGAAGATGGAATATTTTTGCGAATTCTGTTTGATCTTTTCTTTGGCCCGCTTGGATTTGACAAAACTGACCCAGCTATAGCTTGGGCCTTTTTTATTTTTTTCCGTGATGATTTCCACCATATCGCCGTTTTTTAATTCCTGGTCCAGGGTGGCGATCTGTTCGTTGACTTTGGCGCCGACCGCTTTATTGCCGATGTCCGTGTGCACGGCATAGGCGAAATCGATCGGCGTCGAGCCTTCGGGCAATTCAAAGGCGTCGCCTTTCGGGCTTAAAACGAAAATGCGGTGCTGAAAAACATCGAGCTGGATATTCTTGATGAAATCTTTGGTGTCAGCGATTTGTTTTTGCAGCTCCAAAATTTCCTCCACCCAGCGGGGTTGCTGGCGGTCTTCATTCTCGTATTTTCTTTTGTAGTGCCAATGGGCGGCGATGCCGTAGAGAGCTTCGTCGTTCATTTCTTCGGTGCGGATCTGAAATTCCACCGACTTGCCTTCCGGCCCGAAAACCGTGGTATGCAGGGAGCGATAGCCGTTCGGCTTGGGCAAGGCGATATAATCCTTGAAGCGGCCGGCTTTCGGCTTCCAAAGCGAGTGGACGATTCCTAAAGTTTTATAACAATCGGAAATATGACCGACCAGAATGCGCAAGGCGAAGACATCATGAATTTCGTCAAAGGCGTAATTTTTTTCCTGCATTTTCAGGTAAATGCTGTAAAGATGCTTGAAACGTCCGACGATCTCGTGTCCGACTCCGGCGGTTTTTAATTCCTTGTCCAGAATATTTTTCGTTTTTTGGATATACTGGTTGTTTTCCGCCCGGCGCTCAACTTCATATTTATATTGCAGCTTTTTGAATTCTTCCGGATAAAGGACCTTGAAGCAAATGTCTTCCATCTGCCATTTTAATTCCCAGATGCCCAGGAGTTCGGCGATCGGCACGTAAATTTCCAGGCTTTCTTTGGCGATCCGTTCCTGCTTATCTTTAGGCAAGGCGTCGATCGTGCGCAGATTATGCAGGCGGTCGCTGAATTTTATCATGACGATGCGGACGTCGGCGGCGAGCGCCAAAAACATTTTCCGCAAATTTTCCCGATAGCGCTGGATGCCCCGGTAGCGGATTTTTCCCACTTTGGTTACGCCCCTGACCAAGTTGCTGACTTCGCGGCCGAAGTTTTTTTCCACCTCGGCGAAAGTGTAGCTTGTGTCTTCCGGCACGTCGTGCAGCAGTCCGGCGATGATCGTGTTCAGATCGGCTTTCATCCGCGCCAAAACAAAAGCCGTATGCAGGCTGTGCTGGATATAAGGTTCGCCGCTTTTCCTGGTCTGGCCTTCGTGGGCTCGGGCGGCAAAATCATAAGCCAGCCAGATTAAATCAACGTCCGCTTTGGGGTTGTTTTGTTTCACTTTTTCCGCGATTTGCTCGATAGTCATAAACAGGGAGCAAAAGAACAAAGAGCAAAGAACATTACGCGAATTTTTAGCGAGTTTGTTCGATGTTCTTTGCTTTGTGCTCTTTGTTTTTTGTGGTATAATATCATTTAATAACAAAGGTGTGGATTAGTCAATCGGATAGAATATTTGAAAATTGGAAAATTTGATAATTTGCCAGCCTAATCAGCGATTTTAAATGTTTAATTTTCCAATTTTCCAATTTTTTTTGATGCGCAAAAAAATACTCAAAATCTTTATTGTCGTTTTTGTTTTGGTCGCGGTTTTTGCCGTGGCTAAAATTAGTTTCGCCCAGATCAATCTCGGCTTGGAATACGGCAATGCCACCGGGCTGGCCGCGACCGATCCGCGGCTGATCATCGGCCGGATCATCCAGATCTTTTTGGGCTTGCTGGGAGTCATCGCTTTGGGGCTGATCATTTACGGCGGATTTTTATGGATGACGGCGGGCGGCAACGAAGAGCAGATCGAGCGGGCGAAAAAAACTTTGGTCAGCGCGATCATCGGCTTAGCCATAATTTTGTCGGCTTTTGGCATCGCCACTTTTATTTTAAATTCTTTATTAGGCGCGACCGGAGCCGGACCCGGGGGAGGCAATAATATCGGCGGGCCGCCCGGGGGCGGTATCAACGGGGCCGGAGCGATCGGCGAATGCAGCGTGCAAAATGTTTACCCCGTGCCCAATCAAATGGCGGTGTTCAGAAACACGGCGATTTTTGTCACTTTTAAGGAAGCGGTCGATCCCAAGACGATCTGCGCCAGCGCCGACAAGGGCGTATCCTGCTGCGCCTCGGCGGATAATAACGGAAAATGTTTGACGCCGTCGGCGATAAAAATTTCCAACGTGCAGATTTACAAATCCAACGATGGCGATAATCCTTCGACTAATATGTCGGCGCAGGTTTTAGTGACGGCCGATCACAAAACATACACTTTCAGGCCGGCCAGCTATCTTGGCTCGGAGACGGACAGTATTTGGTACACGGTTAATTTGACGGCCGACGTGCAGCGGGAAAGCAATCATACTTCCGCTTTTACCGGTTCGGGCTGTTCGGGAAGTTTGAATTGGCAATTCCAGGTTTCCAACAAGATCGATTTGATTCCGCCGCAAGTGATTTCCAGCGGAGTTTATCCGCCGCCGGATAACGGCCGCGACAGTGAGGATAATGTTTTAGCGGCTCGAGCCGCGGGATCGATCACGGCCAGCGCGACGAGAGACCCGCAATATTTCGTGGCCGCGACCGGCACGGTGGCCAAGGCCGTTGCCGGCGATCCGTCAACTCCGGACGCGTCGATCACGGTCGATCCCAATCTTGACGCGGCCGCTTCCAATCTTAAAGTTGTCGTTTCCCAAAAGGCCAACGGTTTTAAGGCGGCGCTCTCCACCTCTGCCGGCGACAATCTGACCTCGGCCGATTTTGTCGGCAGTACCGTCATTTTTACCGGTACTTATTCTTTTTCCCTTGCCGCCAAAGGCGATTTGCACGAGGGTAATTCCTGGCTGGTCGATCTTACCGCGGCCAAGCAAGCCGATTCCTTGCAAGTCGGCTCGCTGGTTTATACTTTTGTAAAAAAATCCGGCGCTGATAATCAAATAACCGTGACCGGCGTGCCGGCCGATCTGGCGGCGAATATCGCCGCCGCCCTGGCCAAACAGGCGGGGATCACCGCGGATATTTCCGCCGCTAATCCTGATCAGGTTTCCGTGAGCGCGGCTACGGCCGGCGCGGCTGGCAATAATATCAATCTGTCTTTTAATTCTCCCGCCAAGTCCGGAGCGCTCGTGATCGTTCCGATGAGCGGCGGAGCCGATGGTTCGAGCAGCGCTGACCCCGACGTCAACACGGCCGGCAATCAGCCTGACCAGCCGATGAACACGGTCATCCAGATAAATTTCAATGAGCCGATCCTGCCTACGACCGTGGTCGGAAATTCCGCTGACGTGTCGGCGATCCAGGTCGTCGATGCTGACGGCAAGGTCGTGTCGGGAAAATTCGCCATTGCCAACCTTTATCAAACAGTGGAATTCACCAGCGATAACCAATGCGGCGTCAACGGCTGCGGCGAGCCGATCTATTGTCTGCCGCCCGACAGCCATTTGACCGTGAAAATCAAAGCGGCCAGCTTGGCGTCTTGCGATACCAATGCCGATTGCGTTGGCAAAAACGTTGACGGCAAGAACTACGATCAATGCCTTGATAATATTTGCAGTCAAAATCTGGGCGGTAATTATGCCGCGGCCGATCCTCCCGCCCCGGAAGTTCGCCGTTACCCCTTAGCCAATCTCCAGGCTTCGCCCTCGGGCGGTCCGGATGGCGTGACTGACGCGGCTTTCAATTCTCTCGATGGCGACCGCAACAATTACGCCGACGGTCCGGCCGCAAATTATAATGACAATCCGCCGATCTATTCCAATAACCAATCTTGTCAGGATAATTTTGAAAAGATCATCAAGGCGGTGATCGCGGCGCGCGTTAAGCAAAATAAAGTATTAGGAGAAATTACCTCGAGTTACTGCTCCAGCTGTGCTTGCGGAACTTTAAGCCCGGCAGGATGCGAAAGCCTGATGAATACGGAAATGAAAAATTTGGGATTGCCCGGCGCCATCAAGGATAGCGGAGGAAATCTTTTTATCTTCGATGAAAATGAAAACGAGCCCGGTTACGGCGCTTGCCGGATAGACAACGTCAGCTCTGTTTCCTGCGGCTCGGCGAACATTCCTTATTATTATTGCGCCAATGGCGATAATTTTTCCTGGAGCTTTTATGTTAATAAAGAAATGGATACTGGAGCGCCGGTTGTTTCGTCGGTTTCCCCCGCGGCAGGGGAGACTCCGAAGGTCGGACAGGACATCAAGATAAATTTCAGCAAATTGATGATGGCGACTACCCTGATCACCGGTTCCACTATTATCGATAACGGCCAGGCCAAAGTAACCCATAAAAATATCAATCTTTGGAATACGGCCAATAATCCGGTCGGTTATTGGATCCAAACCGAAACCATTTTTGGCAATAATTCTCCGCTCTTGACGAACGCGATCATCAAGCACGGCGATTTTGGCGAATCCTCCGCTTACCGCGCCCAGGCCGGCTCGGCGGTCCGCGATATCCATCAGAATTGTTTCAAGCCGTCGGGCGATCAATCAACCTGCAAGAATGTTTCCGAAACGCAGCCTTCCTGCTGCTACGGCGTGGCCACTAAAAATTTAGACGCGAACGGGGATTGCCCCTGATCGTAGATTTAAGAATTAGGATTTAGGAATTAAGAATATTCGAACCAAACTTTAATTTTGTAATTTTTAAATTTTTAAAGAATTTTTAAGGCTTAATTTTTAAAAATTAAAAATTAGAATTTATTTTAAAAATTCAAAAATTATAAAATTTTAAAGCGTGTCAATGTTTAAATCATCGAAAAGAATAATTATAGCTCTAACTCTTTTGGCCGGCATTTTTGTCATGGCCGGTTTCGCGTTGGCCCAGGGGCCGGATCTGGGTTTAAGTTACGGCAATGTTACCGGCTTGGCCGCGACCGATCCGCGGCTGATCGTGGGCAATATCATCAGAATCGCTCTGGGATTTTTGGGCGTCATCGCCCTCGGCTTGATCATTTACGGCGGATTTTTGTGGATGACGGCGGCCGGCAATGAAGAGCGGATCGCGACGGCTAAAAAAGTCTTGATTTCGGCGATCATCGGCTTGATCATAATTCTCTCGGCATTCGCCATCGCCACCTTTATTTTAAATTCTTTATTACAGGCGACTGGGTTGGGCGGAGAAGGCAGCCCGTGCAGCTCCAGCGCGACTTCCTGCGTGCAGGATCCCACCAGATGTACTGTCGGCACTTGTGATTCCACTTGCCATTGTAATAGCCACATTACTCCTCCGATCGTAAACCCGCCCGGACCCGGCGAAAAGTGCGGCGGCGGAGCTTTGGGCAGCTGCGGCGGCGTTTGCGCTGTCGGGTCGAGCTGCAATATGGCTACTTGTTTGTGTGAAACGTCCGGCGGCACGGGAACTTCCTGCGGCACGGTTACGCTGGGAGTCTGCCAGCAGGAATCCGTTTGCGACAGCGCTAATTTTTGCGACACCACTAATTCCGACCCTGCTAAACTATGTACTTGCCAGCCTCGGATAAACGACGGCGGTTCCTGCGACGCGAGCGCGGACACGCCCGGTTGCCAGCCGCTTAATTTGTGCGTGAATAACTCGGCCTGCGAGTTTGCCACCTGCCAGTGCGCGCCGTCAAACGGCGTGGGCGATCCGTGCAATGCCACCACCACGGTCGGCGTCTGCCAGCCGGAGAGCAACCTTTGTTCCAATAATTTGACCTGCGAAACCAAAACGCCCAAAGCCTGCACCTGCCAGGAATACCCGATCATCAATTGGGTCAGCCCGGTCGGCGGCTTTTGCGCCAATGACCATAACAACATTTGTTCAAAAGATTCCGATTGTCCCGGCTCGGCTTGCGATACCAATACGCCCAATGGCGCCCAAGGCAATATTATTTCCCTCGGCGGGCAATATTTCGGCGATGCCACCGGAACGGTTGAGTTTTCCAACGGCGCCGGTTCTTTTGTCGCCGGTGATCTTCCTAAAACCGTAAACCCCAATTGTGTTTCTTCCTGGACGGCCAAACAAATTATCATTGTCGTTCCCAATGGCGCCAAAGACGGGCCGATCAGAGTAAGCACCGTTGATGGAAAAACCGATCTGAGCAACGATTCCCGGGGACCGAAAATAAAAGATTTTGTCGTTAACTCCATTACCCGGCCCGGCCTTTGCCAAGTTACTCCCGAAGGCAAATCGGGCGACAGTGTTTTTTATAACGGCGTTAATTTCAGCACCGTCGCTTCGGCTGACTTCGGCAGCTACAACTCGGCGATCCAGGGCGTCAACTCATCTTTTAATCCCACCGCCGGCGAAACGATCGTGCCTAATTTCAATCCGGGCCAGACCACCACTTTTGTTTATAACACTGACAGCAAACAAAATAGCAATTATTTGACTTTTACCAACAGTTCCACTCCCGTGATCGGCGCGTTCATTTCTTCTTTTGAACCCGCTTCCGGCAAAGTCGGACAATATGTCACTATCCACGGTAATGGTTTTGGCGCCATTCAAGGCGCGAGCCAGGTTTATTTCGGCAATGCCGCTACCGGCAAGCCGGCGGATTTCAATTTTCCCGCCGTTTGCGCGGACAGCATTTGGAGCGATAAGCAAATTATCGTCAAAGTTCCGCCGGGGATAGATCCGAATTTCAATGATATTTTAACCGTTGACTTGGCCAACGGCCAAACGCTCACCAGCGCGGGCGCGACGCCGCAAAATTTTAAAGTTGACGAAACTCTTTCCCTGAAACCTTCGCTGTGCAAGATCAGTCCGGTAATGGGCCAGCCCGGCAGCTCGGTGAATTTGTGGGGAGAATATTTCGATCCCTTTGAAGAGGCCAATAGCCTGGTCAGATTTTTTCATAATCAAAATGTCAGCGGCGCTGCCAATCTTGCCAACTGGGATGGTAATAATATTCCCAATACGGTTACGGCAACGGTTCCCCGGGATGCCGCCAGCGGTCCGGTGACCGTGGTCAAGAACGCTTCGTCGCCCGCTAACGCCCTGGAAGGCAATGGGTTGAATTTTTCGGTCGGCAGCTGTTTGCAAGCGGCCAATCAGTCAACGGTCTGCGGCAGCCAGTTTTGCTGCCCGGCCGAAACTTATAAAGCCGGAACTTGCGTGGATAATATCGCCCAAGATTGCGTGGTTACGGCTTCGACCAGCGTTTATGAATTTAAATTCAGCACAACGATCGCTAAAGGCAATCCTCCGACAACCCCGGGAAGCTGCCAGGAAAGAAGCAATATTTTCGGCACTTGCAATTCCGACCTCTGTCCTAACTCTCCGGGCCAGTGCTCGCTTTTTGCCGGCGGCGGAATTCTGCGCGACGCGGGCAAGAAGTGCGATGATGCCGCTTGTGACAGCCAACCCGGCTGCGCCAACGGCGCCTGCGTTTATAATGCTACTCTCAATCAATGCGTGGATAAAAATCTGGCGCTTTGCGGTTTGGACGCGACGACCACCGATGCTTTAGGGAATAAAAATATCCGGACTTATTGCGCGGCAATAAAAGATCCGGTTACTCAAGCGACGATCAATAATTATATTTTTGATAACGCCGGCAATAACAGCTGCCCGACCGGCTGGATAAAAGGATTGAAAGGTTCAATGCCGGTTTGCATCGATCGAGGGGCCGGGGCCGGCTGCATTCCTTGCGCCAGCGATTTCACCTGCGTTAAAAGCGGATTGAGCGGCGTTTGCGCGGCTGCCGGAACGATTTGTCCGTCCGGATCAACCTGCCAGTCCGACGGCCAATGCCGGCAGGCCGCCGCGGATTCCTGCTCCTGTTGCTGCCGCAAAGCCAATGCCGATCAAGATTGCTGCGCCGGTTTGAAATGCGAAGGAACTTGCGGAACCAATACTGATCCTAACGATGGCGCCTATGGTTCTTGCGGCGGCTGCGCCACTGTCGGCTCCAGCGTGGCCGAACATGACGCGGCTTGCAATTGCACGGGAAGCACGGGAAAATTTTGCGATCTTAACGATTCCAAGTTCCCCGACGGCGTTTGCCGCGATTGCGCGGCGTTATCAGATGTGACTACTTGCAATCAGCATAATAGTTCCTGTTGCGCTGATCGTTCAACGGATAATATTTCCTGCATTAATCGGACCTTTGACAGTAAGGGCAATAAACTTCCTCTTGTTGATACCTACTACGCGGATGTTAAATATTGCGGTTACTATCAATG
>JAQTUZ010000028.1 GCA_028707065.1 Patescibacteria group bacterium
CAATCCCCGGGCTGAAGATATTCTTTCCCGCCGGAACGACCCAAGATATGGTTTTTTGCCAAATAGGACATTTCTTCTCGCCTTATCTTCTGAGCCTGGTTCTTGCTCATGATTATCCTCCTTAATTATTGTTTAATGTTCATTACTTTGTCTGATTTAATATTAAACCACGACAATTTTTTTCGGTCAAGCAGACCAGCTATTCACAAAAAATCCGGCTCACCGCCAGATTTTTATATAATATTGTCAGGAATATACCCACCCCACCTCGCCGGGCTCGGCACCCCTCCCCCACGCATCGATTCGCTTTGCGGGGCAAGCAAGAGGGGATTTTTTTATTCTCCCATCGCTTCCTTATACTTCTTATTCAGCACATCCCAATTGAGATTCTTGAAGAAGTCATTGATATAGGCTTTGCGGTCCGAGCCATAATCGATAAAATAAGCATGCTCGTAGCAATCGCAGACTAAAATCGGTTCGGCTCCCCAGACCGCGCCCTGATTGTGGACATCAGCCATATAAATTTTTATCTTCTCCGCTTGGCAATCATAAGAGAGAATGAGCCAACCGCGCGCGGCCAAACAAGATGCTTTGAAATAGCGCTCAAAATTTTCATACGACTCCCATTTTTCTTCGATCGCTTTCTTTAATTCTCCGCCCGGTACGCCATCGCCGCCCAAAGCGTCAAAATAATGTTCATGCAAATAAACCGCGTTGACCGCGAAAGTCTCGGCATCGCGCAGCGAGCGCAGATCGTGGAAAGTCGGGTTGACCGTTTCAATGTCCCCGCCGCCCGTGCCGTAAACATGCAGCTTATCGTGAATCTCATTAGCCTTATTTACATAACCCTTGTAAAGTTTGTTGTAATGAATATCCAAAGTTTTTTGGGAAATCCCCGTCACCTTGGAAAAATCATATTCTTTAGGATTCATAAATTTTCTTATTTTGTCATCCTGCTGCGTCCGCCTCGGGCGGAAGCGCCGCGCGAAGGATCTATTTTTAACCAGCAAATCAAGTTTCTTGCGTCAAAAATTTTATTCCTTTAGCAAACGGGTTTGTGCAAAATAGATCCCTCGTCAGAGACTCGGGATGACAAAAAATATTAGATAAAAATAAAATTGATTACTTCTCAAATTTTTTCTTCATCTCTTCGTCTAAGGTAATATGATCTTTTTCCACGTTCATTATGGCTTCAAAAATTTCGCGGATCCGCGCTTCCGACGCCTCACTCAGCGCCTTGGCATAAAAAGCCACGGCGCGATTTTCTCGCTGGTAGGACTGTTCGATACACTCGGCCGGATCGGCGGGGCATTCCTCTTTTACCTCGGGTATGGCGTCTAATTTCAACAATTTGCGGAAAACCGAAGCATGTTCTCTTTCCACTTTAGCCAAACC
Organism: Patescibacteria group bacterium; assembly: GCA_028707065.1. Classification (NCBI taxonomy): domain Bacteria; species Patescibacteria group bacterium. The sequence continues at coordinate 1,396 of JAQTUZ010000028.1, forward strand.
TTTGAACATCTTGGCCGCTTCTTTATTGACCAATTTATCAGCGGCGCAGAAATAAAAAGCTGTATTGGATAATTCAAGTTGCAACGCGGCCTCTAAATTTTTCCGGCTTTTTTCGCTTAAGACCACGCCCAGATTGGCATCTTCCCATTCGTGCGCCAATTTTAATTGCTTAGCCGTCACGCCGCAAAAAGGACAGGACGCCGGCATCGCCGTCCCCAAATAAACTTCGCCGCAAATATTACAAACGTATATCTTCATAAAATTATAATTCTTACGCTGCGAATTTAAACCCACCCCGCCTCGCCCGCGCCCGAGGCGGACAAGCGGGCTCGGCACCCCTCCCAAGAGGGGAATAATAATGTTAAGCCAACTTTTTTTTGAACCAATCCACCCATTGGATCGAATTCGGATTAACTTGATTTAACATCGCCAGATAAAAAGTTATCCAGGAGCCCAGTTGCAAAAGTTCCGCCGCCGCCGCCAATTTGGTTTTACTTTTTAATTTCAGCTCGATCGCCTCAATCTTGTTTTTCCGGACGATCTCCCGGGTCAGCTGGCTGCGCTTTTTTATCCGCGGACGATAAAGATCGCTCTCGACGAAAATAAAGATCGAATTTTTCTTATTGCTTGCCGGATGCGCCAAACCCTCCATGGCATAATGATTCAAATCCGGCAGAACCAGATAATCAGCGAAATTCTTGGCGGTTTCGCAAAACTGATTGCGCCAAGCATGCAAATTGCCTTCCAAAAACTCCGCGCCGACCAAAACTATTTCCTTGCCATAAATTTTTTTGGCGACTTGCTTGGCCGGATTTTTCCAATCGGCCGCCGTAAGATCCAAGCGGAAATTATTTTTTTCCAAAGCTAAAATGATTCGCGCTATCTCGAGCGGATTTATTTTTATGACTCCGGCTCGGGAAAGCAAAGCGAGCAAAGCAAAGATCGCGTAGCCCAAGCCCAGCCGCGGCTGGCCGGAAGGATTTTGCGTCGGATTAAAAATTAAGCCGGGCACGCCTTCTTTCTCCATTATTTCCGCCAATCTATTTTTAGAACCGGATTCGGTGATGCCGATGATTTTCGCGCCGCGTTTTTTCGCTTCAACAAAAGTTCCGACCGGTTCTTCGGTGTTTCCCGAATAAGAAGAAATGATATAAAGGGTATTTCGGTCAATGTAGGCCGGCACTTGGTAGCCCGGCTCGATCAAGATCGGCACCTTGGCTTCATCCTTGAAAACCGAAGCGACGATCCGCGCGCCCAAATTCGAGCCGCCCATGCCATTCACCACGACGCGGTTGATTTTTTTATACGCCGGCGGCAATTTTAATTTTTGCGCCTGCTTCATAATATCCGCAATCTGCGCCGGCAAAGAAGCTATCGATGCGGCGACTTTTTCTTCATCGATTTTTTTAGTATCATTGATATTCATATCTTTCATTATATCATAATTAGTTAATTAGTTAATTAGTCCATTAGTTGATAAAAAAATAAGTCCGAAAACTAATTAACCAATTAACTAATTGACTAATTTCAATATTGACTTCCCGCCGATAAAAGGCCAAAATATTATAAGCAGCAATTAATCATAATAATATCGCTATGTTCAACTTTCTTCACACTTTTTCGCCGACTCCGATCCTTGTTGCTTTCGGCCCATTGCGCGTTTACTGGTATGGTTTATTCGTGGTTTTAGGGATCTTGGCCGCGCTGACATTATCACTTAAATTAGCCAAAAAATTCGGCCTGTCACCGAATAAAATCTTTGACCTGTCCTTTTGGATGATCATCGCCGGCATTGTCGGCGCCCGGGTATATCATGTCTTGCTCGAATGGAACTATTATAGTCAGGATTATTGGAGTATTTTAAAAGTTTGGCAGGGCGGATTGGCGATCCACGGCGGTCTGATCGGCGGCTTACTGGTTTTGATCTACTTTTGCTGGAAAGAAAAAGTTAATTTCTGGCTCTTAGCGGCGGTCTTCGCGCCCGGCATTGCTTTGGGCCAGGCCATCGGCCGCTGGGGAAATTATTTCAACCAGGAACTTTTCGGCAAGCCGACCAATCTGCCCTGGGGGATTCCGATCGATTTTATGAGCCGGCCTGATCGATATTTATCGTCCGATTATTTTCATCCCACTTTCCTTTATGAATCCCTCGGCGATCTGGTGATATTTGCTATTTTAATTTTTATCGTGGCAAAATTTCTCCAGAAAAAATGGAGCAATTATAAAATTATTTTTCTGACCTATCTTATTTTATATTCGGCTTTAAGATTTAGCACGGAATTTTTGCGCACCGATACGACCGCTTATTTTTTCGGCTACCGCTGGCCACAAGTTATCAGCCTGATAATTATAGCGGTTTCGATTATCTTTTTATTCCTGCCTTTAAAGAAAAAAGTCTTGCCGTTGCCGCCGCAATAATTCGCGCTGTTTATCCCGCCATCCGGCGGGATTTATATGGTTCCTTTCTCGCCTTCGCTTGCGTATAAAAAGAAAACGGAGGAGAAGCCGATAAAATAGCTTTCCCCTCCGATCAAAATGCGAAACTCCGACAAAAAAGGAGGCGCGGAACTCCAATCGGAAATAAATCACCGTGTTAAAAGGGGCTTGACCCTCATCAAGAACCCGTTACCGGGCTCAGGGCTGCCAAGGTGATTCTTCGCATTTTGAAATAAAGATTTATTAACTTTTAGAATTAATATGGGGAGAGAAGTTGATGTCCTTCTCTCCCCCGCCCTTAAAAGGAAGGAAAAACCCGAAACGTATTAGAGGAAATATGAACGTCTCAGGCACTTTTAGCCTATCGTAAGAAATAAAAATAGTCAATCATCTTGCCTTAAGGATAAATTATTGTTAGATTATATTTTAGAAATTCATCGTTAAGAATTTATTTGAAAAATATCCAAATCAAAAATCGCCTTTGGCGGGCTTGCCTCGCGCGCCGTCGCTAAAGCTATGGCGCGCAAAGCCGAAGTTTGCTTAAATTTTTTGAAACGCTTATGGCGGGCTTTGCCCGCGCGCCGTCGCCAAAGCTATGGCGGCGTGCGACCGTAGTCCGCCCTGGGCGGACGAAGCTCACCTTCGCGACGATCTACTTGCGGGCATGCCCGCCGTAGCTCGCCGCTCCGGCGAGCGAAGGCGGGTATCGTATATCGGTATTACCCCAGTTTTCTCCCCCTTCGCCGCGCGGCGCGGCTTCGGGGGACAAGCAAGCTTATAAAAACAAACAAACCGCGGGTATCGTATAGCGGTTATTATGCCAGTTTTCCAAACTGGTCATAGGGGTTCGACTCCCCTTACCCGCTCTATAAATAAAAGACGGCCATCTAGGCCGTCTTTTATTTATAGTATGGTTAAGTGGGGAGTCGAACTAGGCAGGAGCGAAACAAGGTTGGCGCCGCATTCCGGCGGCGTCAACCGCAGATGAGCGTCCGACGACCTGCCGGGGGCAGGTCGTCGCTGCCTCTGGACAAGCGAGCGGAGCGGAAGCGACGCGAGCGCGAACCCCCCCTTACCCACAATAATATATAAGGGGGTCGAACTGGTTGCGAGCGTGGTGAGAGGCGGAGCGGAAGCGACGACGAACAATCGAGCGACGCCGACCATTCGGGGAATGATCGGCGGGTAGCCATGAACAAAGGAGCAAGACGCCTATCTGTTGGCAGACAAGGAAGCTGAAGTGAACGCGACAAGTCGTTCTGGACAAGCGAGCAAATCAATCAGTTTGCTCTTTTTATATACGAGGTACAAACCCTTTGAATCAGGCGATTTTATTGACTATTGACACAAATTTTAAAAAAGCATATTATGTTAATATAACAATTTTGTTATATTTTATCTAAATAAACACATAAAATGCAGGCGCAATTTTTCAGAAAGGAAGATGGTTCTTCTCCAGTAGAGGATTGTGTCATTAACAACCTTCAGCCAAATGATCAAAGAAGGGCTAGTGAAGCGATGAAAAGAATTGAGCGGCAAAATGATGGGCTACAAAACCTTTTTAAATCGAAATATGCTAGAAAGTTGGAAGAGGACATATACGAAATCAGGTCAAACAAACTGAGAATTTTATTTACTTTAAAAGATGAAATTTGCTGGTTCCTGCATGTCTTTCTTAAAAAAAGTCAAAAAACTCCAGAAAGAGAATTGAATGTGGCCAGGCAACGAAAAAATATTATTTTTAATAAATGAAAGTAATTCTATGTCTAGTGAATTGCGACAATTGAATGAAAAACTTTTAAAGCAAGAATCTTTCAGAAAAGAACTTGAAAAAGAGGACCTGGCTTTTGAAATTGCCGAGAGTATTATTGATGCTCGAATAGACAAGGGCGTAACTCAAGAAGAGTTGGCAAAAATGATAGGCACCAAACAACCTGCGATTGCCAGAATAGAAAATGGGAACGACTTGCCAAGCCTAAATCAGTTACAAAAAATAACGAAAGCCCTTGGTTATAAACTTAAAGTTAAAATTCAAGATCCATTAGCAGCTAAATATAACACTGCCGCAAACTTTTATATCCACCTTTTCCAAGTTCCTGACGTCCAAAAAACTGAAACCAAAACAATAACCAACGATAATGTTATTAATAAAAAAATTGAACGAATTAATAATATTTCAATAATTAAAAAAATATGAAAAATATTTGGTCAGCTATTTTTTCTAAGGCCGTCGTAGACAGCACTACAAATTCTCTCAGCTTATTCGACTGCATCGACGAAATAACAGTCAAATTCGCTAACGCGGAAGATTTGAGCAAACCTTCAAAAAATATACCAATAGTCCTTACAATCATTAGTTTGTGGGTTGATGAAAATGTCGCGAATAAGAGAAAATTCGATTACACTATTGAAATAATTGATCCACAAAACAAAAAAATAGGCGAATTTTCCAGTAGCCCTATTTTCGAAGAAGGCAAAAAAAGATTAAGAACAATTACGCAAACCAATGGAATGCAGTTAACATCCGAGGGGGAATATATAATAGTTGTAAAATATAAAATGGAAAGTGAAAAATTTAATGTTGCTTCTAAAATTCCGGTGGATGTTAAATTTATTTTGAGCGCTCCGATAAAAAAAGTTGAAAGTAAGTAATCTTTTCATTCCTCTGATATAAGTAAGGGATACAAAATACCATTTATTTTTTCACGCAAAAACACCTCAAGAGAGGTGTTTTTGCGTGGAGATCTATTTTTATTTTAAAATTTATCATTGACATCAATTAGAAAAAATTGTAATATCACAACCACAAACCAAAGGAGGTCGAAATGAATAATACAAAGCTCTTTTTAGCAATCATCTTACTGCTCGTTCTATATCCTTTTATTAATTGTTCACGGGAAAATCCCGTCCAAGTCGTGGCCACCGACGGGATTTATCGCCCGCCCTTGATCGCCAATGTCCAATTGGTTTTTGACAATCTGGCGGCCGGGGGCAAAACCATCACCGACAATAACGGCAATGACGCCGCGGTCGGAGTGAGGATCGTCAAAAATGACCAGCCCTCGATCATCTTAATGTCCGACAGCTGGCTGGGCGCGAAAAAAAGCGACATGGTCAAAGGCGTAAATTTCGAACCGGGCTGGACGCTTAAAGCTACGGTCGTGGTTTACAAAGATGTCGGCGCAACCATCGGTTCCCTTATCGACGGCTTAGCCAATTTCCCTGACGGCCTTGATGACGCTTGGATCCAAGCCAAAGACTCGCTGATCTTTACTCTGGAATGAACAAATATCCGTTTCCTTAAAAAGGAAACGGGTATTTTTTTAAAAAATCCCCGGGAACCGAATTGCCGGCCCCGGGGTTAACTTTATGCTTTATTCGACCTCTTAGGTCTCTCGTTTCAACCTCCTGTAAATTTTTCATACTTTCGCTACAGCGACATTATTCTGGCAACCATAATGCCGTTTCTTTTTATGCAATTATCAGAAATTTCCGTTATGGCAAACTTGCGATTATCATAAGTATCAAACAAATGTAATTCCTGACAATCATAACAAAACACGGCGCGATCACCGCCCGGGAAAAAAGAAGAAGATCTTATCCTTATATTATCATCAACTAAAGTTGGCGAGACTTTTGCTAATAACGAACCTCTTACGGCTTTATAAGAACAAAATGTCCAGGCAAGCTCGGCGATATTCGGGACTCTTTCGAACGTAACCGCTATACACAAGCTTTCACATTGCTTTTCCCATGTATTATTGACCGCGAAAACTCTTGGTTGTTTCGAGATTACCAGCCATTCTGCTTCGACTTTTTCCTGCGAAAAATTTTCCACTGATTCTTCTTTATGATGATATCTGTCCCGTTCTCTAAAAAAACTGGGGTAAGTATCAATTATTTCAACAAGGGACATCGGCCTGGGCGGTCCCGCGATTACCATAAAGTCATCAGCGCGCCAAGTACTAACCGCGTATTCGCCATTTTCGATAAAGATATCTTCGTCTCTGTTTCTCCAGAAATGATTTGCAAAACCAGCTAATTGTTCTTTGCTATAAACAAATCCGCAATGCGTAACCCCGGCAATTTCTTCCGGCGTGATCAAATCCTGCCCTAAAATTTCGCGCGCCCAATCATATGCCGATGAAATTTGGCCGCAACCATAAGCTTTACACCGATGATAAGACGGTTCCCGCATGGTCTTTTCATATTCAGAAACGCTCATCTTCCTCTCCATACATCCTCCTATAAAAGTTTATTGATTATTTTTCCAGAAATTTCCAGATCATCTCAAAATATTGCCGCTGCGTTTCGGCAAAGTCCTTGCTTTCCATCACCACGATAATATTTTCTTTTCTAGTGGAGAACATCGCCACTTTATCGCCGAAAATTATTTCCGAAGCGGTAAATTGAAACTCTTTGGGCGCTAACCGAGTTTCGCGGCGATATTTTTCATCATTAGCCACCATGGTTTGCGCCAGGGGCGAATCTTCATTGATTGCCCGGCTGGAAAAACCAAACTTTATTTTGCGTTCCTCAATACCCCGAAGAAAATCCTGCCCCATAAATTTTATTAAGGTTTCTAAGCGGGCAATACCGACCCAGGATTTCTCTTTAGAGGCAAATATTTCATCCCAAACCTGGCAATAACCCTTTTCTCCCTCATATATTCTTACCTGTGGCTTAAAATCACCATTGACATCAAGCGCCTGCAGATCGGGCAAAAGGCGGTCAACGGCTTCTTTAGCCTTTTGCAATTGCTCATGCTTTTCATCCAGCAAAGAATAAAATCTGTTAGCCGGGCTTTCCACCACGATCCGCCGCTTTTTTCCTTTTCGGACTTCGGCCGCATATCCCTTGATTTTTAATTTTTCGACAATATCATAAACTGTTCCTCGTCCCAGTCCGGTTTCTTTGGCGATTGAAGGAATACTCGATTCCTTGCTTTGCAATAACGCCAAATAGACGGCAATTTCTTTTTCGGAAAATTCAAGTTGTAAAAGTCCGTCCCGGATTTCCTCAAGCTGATTTTTACTGATCATAGTAGTTTAACATTAATTATTAATTATGTCAATCATAGCCGTCCTTTATTTTAATATTCTTAAATAAAATGGCTAATTTTATATGCTTTATTATAATAAAAAAATGACGGTATATATCGTCATTATAGCAAAACAGTATTAAATTGTCAATGGGTTTGTAATTTTTTTAAATTAAAAATTGATCTGCTCCCCCGCCTTAACCGGACAAGTTATCCAAAAACAAAAGCCCCGTCTACAGTAGAAACAAGAATTGACAAATACCAATAGGTCTTCTTTCAAGGAATTGCGTCCGAACTTTTCGCGCCCAATTCCTTGAAAGAAAGTTGCCGCTAAACGATAAGAAAGAAAAATCCTTCTTACTGTCTGGCGGACAAATTTGCCCTTAAGATCCCTCACCCGGAAACCACGGTTCCCAGAAATATCGGAATCAATAGAAAAATAATAGTCAAAATCTTGTTAGTTGTCGATGGAGCTTTCTAACTATATTATAGCAAAAAATTGCCATCATTAAAATTCCCGGCCAGGTACTAACTTAAGCCAAAATATCCGGCTTGCCAAAATAAAATTTTATCCCTATAATGAAATTATCGCTTTAAAAAATCAGTAATTAGTTCATGATTGATCGAAACAAAGAAAATATCGAACCGGCGAACGAACCGACGGAGACAAAATCGCCAACAGCTAAAGCCGGCGGGAAAAAATTATTTTATCAAATTTCCTTTTCCGCGGTTGTTTTTTTTACTGTCGCTTTTCTGCTTTTTTCCTACCGCGGGCCAATTTCCGATCAAACCAATCTGATTATCGATAAAATCCCCTTGCTCGGACAACTCCGGCATCTGGTTTCGAGTTCCGACCGCCAATTGAAGGGCGAGGTTTCAGGACGGATCAATATTCTGCTTCTGGGCATTGGCGGAAAAAATCACGACGGCCCTTATCTCTCGGACACGATTATGCTCGCGTCTTTCGATGTTAAAAATAAAAAGATCGCCTTGCTTTCTCTGCCGCGCGACATGTCCATCCCGGTCGAGAATTCCGCCAATTGGACCAAAATCAACAACATTGACGCTTTTGCCGAAGCCAAAACCCCGGGCTCGGGCGGCGTAGCCGTTTCCGAAGCCGTCGCTGATATCTTGAACGTGCCGGTTGATTATTATGTCCGGGTCGATTTTGAAGCTTTTAAAAACATCATTGATAAGATCGGCGGCATCGACGTCAACGTGGAAAATACTTTGGACGATTACAGTTATCCGATTGATGGTCAGGAAAACAATCCTGATTATTACGCCCGTTTTGCGCACTTGCACGTCGACAAAGGTTTACAGCATATGGACGGCAATCTGGCTTTGAAATTCGCCCGTTCCCGCCACGGCGCCGGAAGCGAAGGATCTGATTTTGCCCGCGCTCACCGCCAACAGCTGGTTTTGCAGGCGGTCAAAGACAAACTCTTAAGCACCGATGTTTTGCTCAATCCGGTTCTGATCGGCCAAATCATCACCCAGCTAAACGACCACATCAGCACCAATCTGCAAGTCTGGGAAATTATCAAAGCCTGGACGATGTTCAAAGACGTCAGCCGGGAAAATATCATCACCAAAGTTTTGGATAACAGCGCTGACAGTTTGCTTTATCAGACGATCAACGAGCAAGGCGCCTACGTCTTACTTCCCAAAAACGGCGATTTTTCTGAAATTCAATATCTGACGCAAAATATTTTCACCGAAGCGCCAACACAGAAAAAAGAAGATGTCGCCACCGAGAAGGCGTCTTTGGAAATTTTGAATGGCACCTGGATCAACGGCTTGGCCCAGCGCTCCGCCATTGATATGGATAAATACGGATTCAAAGTGGTGGCGGTCGCCAATTCCAGCCGGAAAAATTTTGATAAATCGATCATCTATGATCTGACCATGGGGCAAAAGATCAACGCCCTTGCCATACTAAAAGAAAAAACCAACGCCACTGTTACTTTTGATCTGCCTGATTGGCTCAAGGCCGATCTGTCCGCCGAGCTGACGAAAAATCCCGGCCAGGAAAAACCCGACTTCGTCTTGGTCTTGGGCCAGGACGCGGACAAAACAAACTCGGGAACGGCGAATACACAGTAAGCAAAAAGTAATAAGTTAAAAGTAAAAAATTGGGGTTAACTATCCCTGTTTTTTATTTAAAAACATTACTAGTATATTAGTTAATTGGTTAATTGGTTG
>JAQTUZ010000029.1 GCA_028707065.1 Patescibacteria group bacterium
GATTGGCATTTTAAAAAACCGAATATAAGATAAAATATCAAAACAGCCCTTATTGGGCTGTTTTTTTGTATTATATTGACAATTTTTATATTTTATGATATGATAATCGTTCAGTTCATTGACAATTTTTTTGTTCAAAAAATCACGCCTTCACCCATAACTTCACAATAAGGAGGCTCCATGAGAGCTATTTCTGGTCTTATTGCCTGCGTGTTCGCGTCCATCGTTCTGTTTTCCGGCTGTTCTTCCCTTAACGCGCCCAATGCGCCGAACAGCTCAAACCTTTCAACCGGCAAAGTCGTACACTTCGCGCTTGATTTTGGCACTCAGGAATCACTGGAAAAAACAATGGTAATTGGCGACAGTCTGACGATTACCCAGCGCAAAGCGTTGATTACTCATCTGAAGTCCAGAATATCCTTGATCAATCTGCAGTTCAAAAAAGTCGGAAGTAATTCTTTTCCTCCAACTTACTCCTTTAATTTCCCGGTAAAAGCAGGGGTATGCGAAGGAACGGTGGAAATTGATTCCGGTTCGTATTATGTGGAGTGCTACGCTTATGGAAAAATCAAAGTCGGAACCGATTCAGTATCCATAACCGATTTCCAGTATCAATCCCGCTCTCCGGTGGGAATTGGCGCTACTGATACCACCGATTTGAACATCAGTCTTTATGCTAATGGCTACTACAACTTTGGTCTTTTGCTCACAAACGGATCGACCCCGCTCAATGGCGTCCTTGATAGTTTGCTGGGCCAGGGTGTCGTCAACGGATATTCAAGCATGTCCGGACAGCCCGTGGCGGTAAATGGTTATGTAACCTACGTATTTTTTTACCCTGTTAAGAAGAATTTTAATTTTTATTATGGCGGGAAAAAGTACGTTGGCTTGTTTGACATTACCAAGGGATTTGATGACGACATAGTTGAAGTGTCGGTAACAGAAGTCAAGCAGATGGCAGTGAACACTTCCGTCTCTTTCGTTGACGACGCGCCTCTTGCCATAACGAGTATTTATCCAAAGCCTGGTGATACGATTGTTTCTGCAAGTACTACAAATACTAATTTAATTGTTCATTTTAATCATCAGCTGGCGAGTTTCTTCGAAATGCCCAATCAGGATTTTTCGATCGAAGAAGTGGCGCCAGGAGTGGCAATTGATGTGGGAACTGTCGGTACAAGATTACAGGAAAACGGCGAGTCGGTTTACGGTGACATGATGTCGCTTGGTGTCACTTTAAAGCCAGGTATGCAGTATATTTGCCGGATTTCAAAAGTCGTTGATGAATATGGCAATGTTCTCGCCGAAGGCGCGCGCTGGAAGTTCGCTACCAAGCCATAATTCAATTGTTATCGTACATTCTTTCCCCGCAGATTCAGATGGATCTGCGGGGCTTTTATTTTATAATTCCCCTCTAGAGAGGGGTGGACCGACGCCTCGTCGGGACGGGGTGTGTTATCTGTATTCGAGGATTTTTTTAAATTATTCGAAGATATTGAAATATTCTACATTTTAATATACTATATGATTACATTATCATATCTGATTCCGAGTCAGATATTTATTAAATAATCGATGAAGACCCGAACTGGAGAGTTCGCATATCCGCCCCAGGCGGACCCGCCTTGGGCGGGGTGGTCTTCAGTCGAGACAACCAACAAATAATACAAACACTACTTTGGGAGAGTTCGCATAGTGGTCTAGTGCACATGCTTGCCTGTCCCGCAGCCCCAAAGGGGCGCCCGCGGGAGAAAACGATTGTATGTATAAAATATATATTTTACAAAGCAGTAAAACGAAACGTTATTATATCGGCCAGACTGAGAATTTGACTGAAAGGATTTTGAGGCATAATTCCGGGGTTGTAAGGTCAACTAAAAATGGTTTGCCATGGGATATTATTTATACCGAAGATCATAAAAGCAGGACGGATGCTTTAAAACGCGAAAAAGAGATTAAAAGTTATAAGGGGGGCATTAAATTTAAAAAGTTGCTAGGATTATTCAAAGAATAAAAATTGGAGAGTTCGCATAGTGGTCTAGTGCACACGCTTGGAAAGCGTGCATGTCGAAAGGCATCGAGGGTTCAAATCCCTCACTCTCCGCATAAACAAAACAACCTGACCTTCGTCAGGTTGTTTTGTTTATATTTGGGAAGGTGAGGGATTTGAATGACGGAGGCGTTGTCTGCCCCGGGCGGACCGCCGAGGCCGGGTCGGGGCGCTTAGTGAGCGCCGCCCGCCGCGGGCAAGCGAGACTTAGCGACCGTGACCAAATCCAGGGGGCTGGCCACAAGGTGACGGGATTATTGTTTCTCTGAAACAAATTTGGCCGCGCCGCCACCAAAAGTGTGCAAATTTTCAAATTGACTTCGGGGCTATAAAGTGCTAAAATAATAGATTAAAAGTGGTTATTTAAAACTCGTCGCAGTCCGAGGCGAGACTGCGACGGAACCAATTATTTAAATAAAAATATGGACTTATCCCATCTAGACAAAAAATATTTTATAGACGCTTATAAATATAATTGTCCGTTTTGCAAACGGAATCATGTTAGCTATTCCTTAAATCAAACGACAGACTTTGATTGGGCTGAAAAAAAGAAATGCTATGTGTACATAGTTTCGTGTGATTCTTGTAAGAAAGAATCCTTACATTTTAGTTACGAAGATATTCAAGAGAGGGGCCAATATAGTAGCTCTCGAAATCGTTTTCGCGAAAAAATTGACATTGATTCAAAAATGTTTTTTTCGCAACCATCATCTTTTTTTGCTCTTGATGAAAGAATTCCGCGCGAAATCAGAGAACTTATTTTTGAATCAGAAAAAGCAAGACAGGCAAATTTGCTCGTCGGCGCATCCGCTTGTTTGAGAAAAACAATTTACGAATTATTAGTATACGAAAAAGTAGTTATAAAAAATGAAAAAACAGGACGCGCCGATTATCAGGCAAGCATAAAAAATCTAAAATCAAAATTCCAAAGTGTTGCACCAGAACTATTTGACGCACTTGGCGACATTCAAGAATTAGCAAGTGATAATGTGCATGAGGGATCGTGGGAAGCGTGGGATTCTCCCAAATTGAGATTTATTATAGAACTAACAAAAGCAACGCTCCATGAAATGTATGTAGTACCGGAAGAAAGAAAGGAAAGATTGGGGCTTTTGGGGCAAATGAAATCTGCTTTTTCAAATTCAAAATCAGCAGCTTCTAAAAACGAAGAAGAAGAAAAATAAGTTTATGGTAGCAAAATTTTTAAATACAAATTTACACAAAGCGAGTGCCGCTAAAAAAGATGAGTTTTATACCCAGCTTGTTGATATTGAAAAAGAACTAAAGCACTATAAAGACCAATTTCGGGAAAAAGTTGTTTATTGTAATTGCGACGATCCATTCGAAAGTAACTTTTTTAAATATTTTGCCGCCAATTTTAATGCTCTTGGTCTCAAAAAGTTGATTACCACCAGTTATACAAAATCGCCAATTGCCGGCGGACAATTATCTTTATTTGAAATAAAAGGATTAAAACCGGACGGCAAAGAGCCGTTTAAGATAGAGATAAATGAAGTATCCGACAATGATGCCGACGGCGCAGTGGGGTTGTCTGATGTAGCATGGCTCTTAAAAAACGACTCCAACATCGCCACCCCACTTAAAGGTAATGGAGATTTTCGCAGTGCGGAGTGTATTGAACTTCTTAAACAAGCAGACATCGTGGTAACTAACCCGCCATTTTCGTTATTTCGGGAGTACATGGCGCAGTTAGTGGAGTGTAAGAAAAAATTTTTGATTATTGGAAATACAAATGCGTTAACTTATAGAGAAATATTTAAACTCGTTAAAGATGATAAGTTGCGCACGGGTTATACTAATTTTAACGTCGGTATGTTTTTTGTAGTGCCTGATGATTGGGAACAGTTTCACCATATAGACAAGGCTGGCAAAAAAATTGCTAGAGTTTCAACTTCGTGTTGGTTTACAAACCTAGAAGTAGAAAAACATAAGCAATGCATCACGCTTTACAAAAAATACACTCCAGAAGAATATCCGAAGTATGATAATTACGACGCTATTAATATAGATACATACATAGACATACCTTCTGATTACAAGGGTGCTATGGGTGTGCCTATTACGTTTGTAGATAAATATAATCCAGAACAATTTGAGATTATTGGTTTGGGCATATCTAATTCAGGAATAGAAATTGGGGTTAAACCTTATAAAAAAGAGCATAAAAAGTATAGAAAGGAAATTCAAAAAAGAGGTGCCGTTGATGGCGATTTATATATGATTAAAAATGGCATTGTAGATGTCCCTTATGCCCGAGTACTTATTAAAAATAAACAGGTAAAAAAATAATATGAAAATTGATCTGCACAAAATTTCAATTCGTAAAGTAATAGCCGACTATAAAGACAGCGCCGAGGAGGGCGTGACGGCTTATGGCGGCAATTTGAATATCCGGCCGAAATATCAGCGTGAATTTGTGTATAAAGAAAAACAGCGCGATGCTGTGATAGAAACTATAAAAAACAGCTTCCCGCTGAATGTGATGTATTGGATGATCAGGGAAGATGGCGGCTACGAAGTATTGGATGGCCAACAGCGCACTATCAGCATTGGACAATATGTTAATGGCGATTTTTCGCTTAACGACCGCTTTTTTCATAATCTAACCAAAGAAGAACAGGATAAAATTTTGGATTACCAATTGATGATTTATTTTTGCGAAGGCACGGACAAAGAACGGTTGGACTGGTTTAGGATTATTAATATAGCCGGGGAAAAATTGACTGATCAAGAAATACGTAACGCAGTTTATACCGGGCCGTGGCTTTCCGACGCCAAATTAAAATTTAGCAAATCAAATTGCGCGGCGTATCTGTTGGCAAACGACGGCGGACAATTGGTGAGCGGGTCGCCAATACGGCAAGAGTATTTAGAAACCGCGCTCTTTTGGATCAACGACGGCAAGATCGAAGATTATATGGCCAAACATCAGCACAGCGCAGATGCCGACGAATTGTGGGAATATTTTCAAAAGGTAATCGCTTGGACGCGAGAGATTTTTCCAAATTATCGTCGGGAAATGAGTAACGTGCCGTGGGGCGAGCTGTACAATCAATTTAAAGATAAAAAATTTGATTCAAAGAAACTGGAGAAAGAAATAACTAAGCTGATGCAAGATGAAGATGTGACTAAAAAATCCGGTATTTACGAGTACGTTTTAACCAGGAATGAAAAATTTCTGAATATCCGAGTCTTTGCGGAAAAAATGAAGCGCGAGGCGTATGAGCGGCAAAAAGGCATTTGTCCGAACTGCAAAGGCGAGAATAAGAAAAAGAAATGGGAAATTGAAGAAATGGAAGCCGATCATATAAAACCTTGGTATGAGGGTGGAAAAACGGTTGTAGAAAATTGCCAGATGTTATGTAAACAAGATAATAGAACTAAATCTGGAAAATAAAACCCTAGAAAAAAAGTTTTTAAAATTTTGACTGAATAAAAAATGACAGAAGTAATTCAACAAATATGGATATCGGGAATATGTCTTTTGCAAAACATTAATAATTTTCTTGAACCTTTTTTGCAGAATCTTGATCCGTCACTTTTTCAAAATATTATTTTGGGTGTTTTGGCGATTTTTATTCCATTTGCGATTGTTTTTCTTACGGATATTCTAAATTCTAAAAAAGAAAAAAGGAGTGAATTTGAAAAAATGGTTTTAAGTGATGAGGTGCTTGGCACGAAAAAAGTCTTTTGGCTCTCTATTGTTGGTATAGTCTTTTTTGCGTTTTTTTCTGGAACTGATACTCCGTTGTCAGTAAAAATTTTGTCCATAATTGTCGCGGTAATTTTAATTTTTCTTTTCTGGAAGCCATTTAAGAAGATTTTGAGATTTTCTGAAGGACATAAATCAGAGTTTGAAATACCTTTTTTAAGGAAATTAAGTTTTTCAAATTTTTTTAGGTTCAAGAATAAGAAAAAATCAGAGAAATTATTTCGAGCTTGGAATTCTTTTTGGTCTGAAAAGTCGGAAATTAACGAAAGGGATTTTACAAACATTTTTATAGCTCATATTGACGACGCTGTAAGTTATGGAAAATTTGAACTTGCCGTTCAACTCGCGCAAACTTATGCGAATAATATTGAAAAGCGTGATGGTTTTTCAGTAGGTTATGAAATCTTGCCAAAAGTATTTGAGTGGAATGAGGCATTTTGGAATGAGCAACAACTTTGGTTAAAAGGTTATAATACAGAAAAAAGAATACAAAGCTTCTTTTCGCAAAAATATTTTCCAACATTTAGAGATTGGGCATTGAAATTATACAAAAAAACCAACACAAAAAGAGAGCGTTTTTGGAATTGGCATTATTTTGGGGGTGAATTTTTTCAAGCAATTGTCAAAGTTTTGCTCAAAGACGGAAGCGGTCCATATCAATTTTTTTCATCATTTAAAAAACATATCGAGGAAAGCGAGAAAAAGTTAGACAAAATTAAAGATGAAGAAGAGAAAGGAAAGTATCGGCGTTATGTAACTAGTCTTTTTGCAAGTTTTTGCCCTACTTTTTTTAACGAAATAGATAACGCGCCATCAAACTATGGAATTTGGGAACATGATTTTCCTGCGGAGTGGAAAATAACAATCGCTAACAAAGATAATAGAATATCTCACGTTGTTTTGTATGAATTTTTACAATGGTCAAGGGATCGGATATTTAAGAAAGATGATAAAGATAATTTTGATAAAGATCTAACAGAGGTAATAAACGGCATTTTCCCAAATGTACATTCATCATTATTTACAGCTTTTTTGATGTTATTTTCCTCAAGCGAACTAAAATATGCCTTGGAAAAAGAACCTAATTTTTACATTTTGGGCGTAAGCGTATCGTGGTCTGGGTCTGTTGAGGAAAGTAAAGAAGGTCGGGATAAAAGACTTAATGAAATGATGAGGGCAGAAGAAATTTCACAAAAAAAGGAAACCATTCAAATTATTTTAAAGTACTTCCACTTTTGGCGAATACTTACTTTATATAAAGACAATTTATTAGAAGATGAGTCTAAAAGGTGGGAAAGTTTTACGGAGGCAGAAAGAAAATTAATAGTAAAAAGAGTCAGAAAAGAAAAATTGGAAAAAGTAAAAGTGGAAATCGAAAGTGCGGAAATTAAAAAGATTTGTGATGATTCTGAACTAAAAGAATTATATAGGAAAGAATTTTTGGAGTTGGTTGGATTATTACTTTTAGAAATAGAAAAATAAATGGCGGCGCGCCAGCTTCGCTGGCGCAAAATTCGGCGTCCGGATTTTCTTCAAAAAAAGTTCGGATTTCGTCCAAAAGGCACCGCACATAAAAACAGTTCTAATATTAGAACTGTTTTTTGATCAGGAGGTTTTATCTTTGGAGTGATGTATGATATGATCAAGACAAATGGGAAAAGCAATTTTGTATAATATCATCGGAATATTAGCGGTCTTGGCCATAATATTCTTTAAGATACCGATGCTCTGGGTGATCCTCGGGCTTTTTATAATCCTGATTTTTATTGTTTTTAATCCATTTATGCCGGCGGTCGAAAGCATTCCCAAAGGATTTGCCGAAAAAAAATTCGATACCGGGAAGGTGACCTTGAATTACGTCGAGGGGCCGGACAATGGCCCGCCGTTATTATTCATTCCCGGGCAAATGGAATTTTGGCAGGGGTATAAACTGGTGATCCCGAATTTTTCAAAAAATCACCACGTTTTCATTGTCGACGTCCGCGGGCACGGAAAATCAACTCGCACTCCGGGAGAATATTCTTATAACATAATCGGCGAAGACTTTAAAGAATTTTTAAAAAATGTCGTTAAGAAACCGGCGATCGTCTCCGGACTTTCTTCCGGGGCCATTCTTTCGCTTTGGCTGGCGGCCAACGCGCCTGAATTTGTTTCTATTGCGATCAGCGAAGACCCGCCGCTCTTTTCTTCCATGTGGCCAAGGATCAAGGAAGAAAAATATATGTATCGCCTGTTCGAGGTCGCTGTCGAGTGCCTGGGAAAACCAAAGAGAGACGTGCTGGGCTTTTTTATGAAGCAGGGGATCCCCAAACCCGGCTATGAAAAACTTTTTCTCATTCCTCCGTGGATAGCCAAATTCATCGTCGGCCTGTTTGAGCTTAATAAAAAATTCCGGCCGGCAAAAATGTACGATATACCGCTCGCTCCGTTCAATGGCAGGGTGGGTTTTAAATTTTTGTGCGAGTATGATGTTGATTTCTCAAGAGCAACGATCGACGGCCGGTTGACTGAAGGCTTTGAACCGGAAAGCACGTTGAAAAAGATCAACTGCCCCGTGCTTTTGATCCAGGCGCGCTGGTCAAGGCATGAAACCTGGGGCCTGCTTGGCGCCTTGGACGATAATGATGTTGAAAAGGCCCGCTCTATTGTAAAAAATATTAAAGTGGCAAAAGCCAATGCCGTTCATGATGTTCACTTATCGAAACCCAAAGTATTCATCAAGATAGTGAACGAATATTTAAAGGCGCTGGAATAGCCGGGTGTTTTTTCCGTAAACCGCCTTTCAATTGGGGCGGTTTTTTGGTATAATAAGATTAAATTTATGAATAAAACAGACAAAATTTTTTATTGGCATAGTTTGGAAAAAAAGGAAGTATTGGCCGAATTGAAGACGAGCGAAGAGGGCTTGAGCAATAAAGAAGCTTTGTTCCGGCTGGGGAAATACGGGGTGAATGAATTGAAGCAAGTCTCAAGATCAAACATCTTTTTGATCTTTTTCGAGCAGTTCAAATCCGTTTTTATCCTTATCCTGTTCGTCGCGGCGCTTTTTTCTTTTTTTATCGGGCATTATTTCGATTTCGGGCTGATCGTCGCGATAATCATCCTGAACGCGGTCATGGGATTTTTCCAGCAATACAAAGCGGAAAAAATAATTTCGGAAATGAAAAAGATGCTCGTTCCGAAAGTAAAAGTAATAAGGGCGGGCAGGGTTTTGGAAATAGCTTCTTTAGAAATCGTTCCGGGCGATATTTTGAGCGTTTCCGAGGGCGATAAAATAACCGCGGATTGCCGGCTGCTGGATGTTAATGAACTGCAAACCAACGAAGCGGTGCTCACCGGCGAAAGCTTCCCGCAAAATAAATCCACGGAAAAAGTTCCGATCGAAATAGAGCTCGCTGACCGGGAAGGCATGATTTACGCCGGGACAAGCGTGGCGAGAGGAAGCGCGCGGGCCGTTGTCGTTTCCACCGGCATGGCCACGGAATTCGGAAGGATCGCCAAGCTTGTCCAGGAAATAAAGCCGGCGAGAACCCCTCTGCAGGAAAAATTAGATTCTTTTTCCAAGAAGGTCGCGATCGTAGTTTTGGTCTTGGCGGTGATCACTACCATCGTGGGCACTTTGCGCGGCGAGGATATTTTTCAGATGCTTTTAACCGGCGTGGCGCTGGCGGTCAGCGTAATTCCCGAAGGGTTGCCCGCGGTTATCGCCATCACCCTCGCTTTCGCGATCAAGAAGATGCAGAAGTATAACGCCTTGGTCAGAAAACTTCCGGCGGCGGAAACTCTCGGGCGGACGACGGTGATTTGCACCGATAAGACCGGCACGCTAACCGAAGAAAAAATGTCAGTCGCGGCGATCCACTGCGATAATAAGCATTTTGAAATTATCGGCGGGAATTTTTTGCTTGAAGGGAAAAAAGTTTCTCCCGAAAAGAATAAAGAGCTGATGCTGCTTTTGCGGATCGGGATAATGTGCAATAACGCGCGGCTGGAGATAAAAGATAAGAACACGGAAGTTTTTGGCGATCCGACCGAAAATGCCCTGGTGCTTTCGGCATACAGCTCCGGCCTGATCAAGGGAGACGAGGTGAAAAAAGAGATCAGGATCAAGGAATATTCATTTTCATCGAACCGAAAGATGATGTCCATCGTCAGGGAAAAGGGCGATCAGCTTGTCAGCTATACCAAGGGCGCTCCGGATATAATCCTGAAGCATTGCGACAGGGAAATGGCCGATGGGAAGATCATCGATTTAACCGATAAAAGGAAAATAGAATTGCATTCGATCTATGAGAATATGGCCGCCAAAGCCTTGCGGGTTCTGGCGTTCGCTTTTAAAGAAGTTCCGACAAAATTCAATCAGGAAATCGCCGAGAACGAGCTGGTCTTCGCCGGCCTGCAAGGGATGCTGGATATTCCGAGAAAAGAGGTAAAAGCGGCGATCGGGGATTGCATCAGCGCCGGGATAAAGATCAAGATGGTTACCGGGGATTCGGTGATCACCGCCAAGGCGGTTTCGGAGATGATCGGATTGATTGGCGATTCGATCGAAGGGCGCGAGCTGGAAAAGCTTTCGGAAAAAGAATTCAATGACGCGGTAAAAGAAAAAGCGATCTTCGCGAGAATCAATCCCGAACTTAAATTCAAGATAGTCAGATGCCTTAAAAAACAAAAAGAAGTCGTGGCGGTAACCGGCGACGGCGTTAATGATATTCTGGCTTTGAAAGAAGCGCATATCGGCATTGCCATGGGGATAAGGGGCACGGATGTCGCCCGCGATGTTTCCGACATAATCCTTTTAGACGACAATTTCACTTCCATTGTCAGTGCGGTGCGCGAAGGAAGGAGAGTTTACGATAATATGAAAAAATCCATCACCGCGCACATCACCGCCAACGTTGATGAAATGTTTGTCGTGCTTTTCGCTCTTTTGCTCGCCTGGCCGCTTCCTCTGATGCCCTTGGCGATATTGTGGATGAATCTGATCACTGATTCTCTGCCTTGCCTTTCGTTAAGCTTTGAGCCGCAAGACAAGAATATTATGGGGAGAAAACCGATCAGCCAGAAAGAGACTATCCTCACCGGGATAACCGGATTCCTGTTGATCGCCGGAACATGCTCCTTTGTCGTGAC
>JAQTUZ010000030.1 GCA_028707065.1 Patescibacteria group bacterium
CACCCTCTTCCGATCTGGGCGACGAACCTCGCGCCCGGGAGCTTTTGAGCAAACGCGGCGCGGAAATGGCCGAAAAAAAATCGGAACGGCAAACCAAAAGCGGCATAGTCAACGCCTATGTCCATGCCAATCAGCGGATCGGCGTCTTGTTGGAACTCTATTGCGAGACGGATTTTGTGGCGCGCAACGAGAATTTTAAGGACTTGGCGCACGAAATTTGCCTGCATATCGCGGCCGTTGCCCCTCAGAGCAATGAAGAATTGCTGGCTCAGCCTTTTATCAAGGATTCCGCCAAGACCGTTCAGAATGTCATCACCGACGCGGTGGGGAAGCTTGGCGAGAACATAAAGCTGGGCAAATTCAGCCGATTCGAGATCTAACCGCGGATTCGCGCGGAAATTATCAAATTCCGGTCATCTGTAAAATCAGCAAAGTCATAATTATCAGTGTAATTGCGCGGTTTTTAAAATTCGCGTAGAACAACGGTTTATGTCTTGGATAACCATATTGGGGATAATCATATTTATCGGCGGGCTGGGGGGAGTGATTTTTTTCGTCGCGCGGAAAATCCCGTCTTTGGCAAAATTGTCCCGCGAGCCCCAGCCTTCGCTTAACGGCAAGCTGGGTGAAGAAATAAAAGCGCGGCTACACGGGCTCAAATACTCTAATTTTTTGCCGATGGCCTTGAGCCAGCTGGAAAAGAGCTTGCGCAGGCTCCGTTTGTTCGTTTTAAAACTGGACAATCTTTTCGTGGCCTGGATAAAGTCATCGCGCGAGAAATCGGACGTCTGGACAATCAGATCCCGCGCCTGGATGGAACACAGGCGGCTCAAAAAAAAGGAGAAAACCCAGCTTTTGGAACAGCTGGATAAGGCAGAGGTTTCCCATACCATCAAGAAAATCGAACAAGAGGTGGCCAAGGACGAAGACAGCGCTTTCAAGGAGAAAGTGGAAATAGTCAACGCCGTGGAAGAAGAAAAAGTTATCGAGCCGGTCTTGTCCGAACCGGTCGAGCAGGAAGAAGAGGAGGAAATACTGACTGTGACCGAAGAAGAAAAGAAGTATATCGACGCCATCGCGGAAAATCCCAAGGATCTGAAGGCTTACCGGGCTCTTTGCGACATCTATTACAATCAACAAAGCTATTCCGACGCCCGGGCTTGCTTCCGCCAAGTTTTGAAGCTTGATCCCACGGACGAACAGACAAAAGTGAAGCTGGAAAAAATCAAGGGCCTTCGCAGCGTGAGGAAGAAGTAATGGGCTGGCCAGCGTAGCTCAGTGGTAGAGCAGCTGTTTTGTAAACAGCAGGTCGTCGGTCCAATCCCGACCGCTGGCTCCGTGTTTTGGCATAAAAGCGGCTTTAAGCCGTTTTTTAGTAGGAGCAAACTGGACATTTCGGAGTAAAATGTTAAGATTTTATATAAGCATCGACCAGGGGTGGCAGAGCGGTTTATGCGGCGGTCTGTAAAACCGTTTTATGCAGGTTCGACTCCTGCCCCCTGGACACTTCAGAAAATTCGGACAAGAAGGTTGCAGTAAAAATCATAAAGGGTAAAAAGACAGGAGGGCTGGGAGGTCCTTTTATTTTTTTTGGATCAGCATCAGTTCATTTCATCAAAAGGAGGATAAAATCATGGCGAAAAAGATGACTTATGCCGGTGTCGGCGTGGATTACGATTCAATGGATCCTTTCAAGCGCATGACGCAAATAGTCGGCCGGGAAACGGCCGCAAACATTCGTCGACTCAACGACGGTGAGTTCCGGGAGGTCGAAACGAGCCGAGGTGAGAGCGCTTATCTCATCGAGGCGAAGAAAAGCTACTTCGCTCATGTTGAAGAAGGCCTGGGCACTAAAAACCTGGTCGCCGATGCAATGTACGCGCTGACCGGCAAGACTTACTACGACCGGATCGCGCAGGACGCGGTAGCTATGATCGTGAACGATATGATCACGCTCGGTGCGTTGCCCCTTTCGGTGGCAATGCATTTGGCTGTCGGGACCTCGGATTGGTTCAACGATCAGAAGCGGTGCCGAGACCTTGTTGAAGGATGGAAAAATGCCTGCAATTTGGCGCGGTGCGTCTGGGGCGGCGGCGAAACGCCAACGCTCAAGGGAGTAGTGGTTCCGGAAGCGGTTGTGCTTTCCGGCTCGGCAATGGGTCTGATAAAGCCGAAGGAGCGGCTCATCACGGCCGACAAAATCCAGCATGATGACGCGATCGTGATCATCGAGAGCTCCGGCATCCACGCTAACGGTCTCACATTGGCGAGAAAGATCGCCGACAAGCTGCCCGACGGCTATCTCACAAAACTCAGCGACGGCAGGACTTACGGCGAAACGCTTCTCGATCCCACTCATATTTATGTCGGGCTTCTCGAGGACTGTCTCGACCGCGGCGTGGATATCCATTACGCAGTGAACATCACGGGCCATGGCTGGCGTAAGTCGATGCGCGCAACGCAGCCTTTTGCCTATATTATCGAGCGTCTTCCCGAAAAACTCCCAATTTTCGACTTTTTGCAAAAGCACGGGCCGATAGACGATTTCGAGGCTTACGGCAACTTGAACATGGGCGCAGGATTTGCCCTTTATGTTTCGGGGTCGGATGTGCAAGCGGTTATAGATGTCGCGGCTTCCCACAAAATCGGTGCGTTTCGCGCCGGGTACATCAAGAAAAATCGCAAGAGGAAGGTTGTTATCAAGCCTAAGGACATTAAATATCTTAGTTCAACGCTCAGAGTTCGTTAAGCCATACTGGCCCTGCTTGGCGATTATTTTGCCGGGCAGGGCTGTTTTAATTTCGCTTGCTCTTTAACTCTTAAGCCACTACCGGACTCAAAGCGCAGAGGCGCTAGGCCGAGGCGGTGGCACTTCAGAAAATTCGATCGAGAAGGTTGCAGGCAAGGGGGTTTCGTTAATGGCGGGGCATAAACATTGTCCCGCTTTTCTTTTTGCTTGATTTATTGCGATTTTTCCATTATTATAAAAATGCGATAATTCGACGATAATCCAAGATGAGCATCGAAGAAAAGCTCAATTTAATAAAACGCAATACGGAAGAGATTCTGACGGAAGAAGAGCTGGGAGAACTTTTAAAAACCAAAAAAGAACCGGTCGTTTATTTGGGCTACGCGCCAACGGGCCGGCCGCATATCGGCTATCTTATCCCGGCGATGAAGATCAAGGATTTCGTGAATGCGGGCTTGAAGGTGAAGATCTTGTTGGCCGATATACATGCGCATTTGGACAACCTGAAAAGTCCGCTGGAACTTTTGGCTAAGAGAGTGGAATTTTATAAGCAGGAATTGTCGGCGCTGTATAAATCCATTGGCACTGATATCTCTAAGATCGAATTCATTAAGGGCAGCGATTATCAGCTGGGCAAGGAATATTCTTTGGATATGTATCGTCTGGCCGCCCAGACGAGCGCCGAGCGCGCCAAACACGCGGCGGCGGAGGTTGTTAAATTCGGCGACGCGCCAAAGCTGGGCGGGTTTTTATACCCTTTGCTGCAAACGCTGGACGAAGAGCATTTGGGCGCGGATATCCAATACGGCGGAGTGGATCAGCGAAAAATTTTCGGCTTTGCCCGCGAATCGCATCCCAAGATCGGCCAGCAAAAACGGATCGAAATCATGACGCCGATGCTGCCGGGAATCGACGGCGGAAAAATGAGCGCGTCGGAAGCCGGCTCAAAAATAGACCTGCTGGACAGCGAAGCGGAAATCGCCGCCAAGATCAAGAAGGCCTATTGCCCCGAGGGTGATCTGAAAGACAACGGGATTATGGTGTTCATGAAATATGTTATTATGGCGCTGAAGGAGGATAAGGGAGAAAAATTAGCGGTTGAACGGCCGGAAAAATTCGGCGGAAATGTGGAATATGCTAATTACGCGGATTTGGAGAATGATTTTGCCGACAAAAAACTGCATCCGGAAGACCTGAAGAAAGCACTGGCCAAAGAATTGGTAAAAATTTTAGCGCCGGTGAGGGAAGCGATGGAAGGCAAGGAGGATTTGATAAAAGAAGCGTATCCGGAGAGTGGCTAATAGCCAATGGCGTATAGCAAATAGCAGTTCTTTCTTAAACAAGTTTTGTATTTATCGCAATTAGCTATATGCTATAAGCGATAAGCTAAATTCGCCGATGTAGCTCCGCCGCAGAAGCGGGGCAGGCAGTTGGTACCCCGCAAATGCGGGGCATGGTAAGGAGTAAGATGTTTTATACTTATATTTTAAAATCAGATAAGGATAGAAGGAGGTATATAGGATATACGAATAATTTGTCTTTGCGATTGAAATTTCACAATGACGGATTAAATCCATCGACAAAGAATAGGCGGCCGTTAAAAGTAATTTGCTTTAAAAAATTTAATACAAAGATAGAGGCGGTAAGATATGAAAGGTATTTAAAAAGATTAAAAGGCGGTAATCAATTGGATATCGAGATAGAAGGAATGTTGAAAAGCTTGTCCCATTAGAGCCGATGTAGCTCAGTTGGTAGAGCAACTCCATGGTAAGGAGTAGGTCGCCAGTTCAACTCTGGCCATCGGCTCTAATGGGATAGAGCATTATAAGCTCAGTTGGTACCCCGCAAATGCGGGGCATGGTAATAAAGAGTAGGTCCCCCGCAAGGTGCGGGGCATCGGCTCAGTGATGGTAAAAAAATAAATATGTTCAGCAAAAAACAAACCATTATTTTAATAGTTTTGATTTTTGTCCTGATAGGTGGTATCTTTCTTTATCGGCAAAAGTACGATAACTGGCCCTGGCAGAAGGGGGCTATCGTGGCTTCGCCGACCGCCACGGCTTCGCCATCGGGCGGCGCTTTGACGGGAGAGAAAGAACCGCGGGAAATCGTGATGGAAGATGTGGCAGTTAAAATCTCCCAGCTTTCGCCAGAGAAGGCGGTTTTGGGCGGGAAGTGGTTTGTGACGCGTTTTTGGTTCGTTGACGGCTCATACAGCACTTTCTATGTGGAATACGAAGACGGCCATATTATGCGGCAGATGCTGTTGGTCGCCGACACTTCCCAAGCGCCAAGCAAAATAAGTTATACGGTTCAAGCTTTCTTCACACCGGGTGAGTCGGACTGGGTGTTGCAAAGCGGAAAAGACCAGACATCGGGCTTGAGCCTGATTTTATACGAATATGATCAAAATATCGGTCGATGGGTGCAAAAAAATTAAAAAGTAAAATATAAAAAGGAAAAACGACATTTTAAAACTAAAACCGAAAATTTTAAATTTTCATTTTTAAATTTTAAATTGAGCGATAGCGAACATGTCTCAAGACAATATCATCAAATTACAGTGCAAAGAATGCAAACGCATCAATCACTGGACAAGAAAGAACAAGCGCAAAGTTGAGCGCAAGATCGAGCTCAAAAAGCATTGCCCGTGGTGCGGCAAGCACACGATGCACAAGGAACTCAAAAAATAGCGTAGGGCTTATAGCCAATAGCAAATAGCAAAAATGTTTCGGTTTGAAACTTTGGAAATATGGAAATTAGCGATCGCTTATGGAAGGCGGCTTTATAAGATTGCGGAAAAATTTCCCAAAACCGAAACATTTGCTTTGGCGGACCAGCTAAAAAGGGCTGCTGTTTCCGTTTCCAACAATATTGCGGAAGGTTCCGGCGGAACAGATAAAGATTTTTCCAATTTCCTGAATATCTCGATTAAATCAATTTTGGAAACGGTGAATATTTTGCATTTCGCCCAAGAATTAAATTACATCAATTTGGCGGCAAAAGATGAGCATTACCAAGAAGCGGAGGTTTTGATCAAAAGGATTAGAGCTTTTAAAAAAGCTCTGTTGCCATAAGCCATTAGCCATAAGCTCTAAGCTATCACGCGGGATTAGTATAGTGGTAGTACTACGGTCTCCAAAACCGTTGGCGGAGGTTCGATTCCTCCATCCCGTGCTTGATTTTAAGAATTTGCCTTTTTAGGTAATTTTTTCTTTCTAGCTATAATAATTTTAATTATATGGATGGAGAACAAGCAATGTACCTTGCTTTAATTAATTTCTTTTGGGGTAGGATTAAAAGCATAGGGGTAAGAATTTTTCGCAAAAAACCTCTTTCAATTGAAGAAATAAAAAAGCAAACACAAATATTGTTTATTGACGATGAGGCGATGGATTCATTGTTGGACAATATTAGAGATGCTGGATGGAGTGTCAAACAAAGAAAAGAGATAGACAATTTTGACGCAGAAGACATTAAAAATTCCGATATAATTTTTATTGATTACAAGGGAGTTTCTCTTAAGTTAACGCCTTCAGACGAGGGAATAGGTCTTTTAAAGGCTTTACGTAGTAAATATCCGCAAAAACATCTAATTTTCTATTCTGGCTATGCTGGATTCATACCTGGTCATGAAATTCATGGCTTTGCTGATGGTTGGATTCAAAAAAACGCTGATCCATGGGTTTATATAGAAAGGATAGAGACGGCAGCTAGAAATAATCTATGCAAGAAGAAACAGGGGTAATCCTATTTGAGTTGTGGGATTCAGAGGATAAATTAGTCGGCCACACTGGAGAACTTGATCAGTTTCCTCAATCTTTTATAACAAAAGCAGAAGAAAACTTCCGGGAAAACGGATTTCGTAATATATACAGAAAGACAGACCAAGGGTCGGTTCGCTTAATAGTAAGAGACGATGATCAAACATTTCAAGGAACTAAATGGGTTAATCGAGGTTGCCAAATTTATTTGAGCTTGATTCCTCAATTAAAACAGCTTGAGAAAAGTCAGAGACAACATTTTGATTCAATTATTAAACGTTTTGCCCATAATCTAATTAAGTTTCAGATCAGATTTAAGGGCAATTTTTCTCGTTTAATATCCGATAACGCTCGTTCTCGTCCGTTTTCGGAGTTTCAAGAAGAAGTAAAAAGGATGATTGAGTCAAATACGAGTATTGCCGCCCAAGATGTGTGTCAAATCTCTCATCGGGCAGTTGATCTAGATGCGCAAATAGAAACTTTGGGTATCATCTCTGGCTATGCGGACGTGTCTAGTGCAGAGAATAAAATAAAAGTCAGTTTACAGAAAACTATTTATAGGCTTGTTAATCCTTTTGTTGATGAATTAAGGGGCCGGGGCATTATTATTAATAATTCCATTCCTTCTGTTGTCACTGGTGAAGATAAAGTGCTCGTTGATCCAACCTTATTAAACGCTGCCGTTTGGCAATTACTGGACAATATTAGTAAGTATGCAAGGGATAATTCGCAGATTGATATTACAGCCGATTTACGTGCTCTTCCTCAAAAATTAGAATTTTCAATGATTAGTGTGCGAATAGATGAGGACGAGAAGGAGCTGATATTCCTTGAAAGAAAAAAAGGCAGACATGCCAAAGGAAAGGCTGAAAATGGTATTGGCTTATTTATTGTTAAAAAAGCACTCTCTTTAATGGGGGCTAAGATATATGCGTTAAGTGAAGGAGAAGACAAAGATTATAAGGATTTCAAATACTCTAAGAATCGTTTCGTTATAGAATTTGAAAAAAGATAGAGAGCAGCAAAAAGGCCTTAGATAATTGTAGACCCCCATGCGAGTACCTTGTTAAGATAATAAAAACAGCCCCAGAAAAGCCCTCAAGGGTTTGCACTAAAGAGGTTATAGACTGGAGTGCTGTGCCATAAGGGGGTAGGTTCAAACGATGCGAGAGCCAAAATAAAATAATTTATGGGAATTTTTCAAACAATTGTAAATAAATATAAAGATGTCAAACGAAAATCCTTTAACAAAAAGGAATTTAAGCAGGCGTTGCTTGAGGCCGTCAACGACGGCAAACTTACAAAAGAAGAAATTGATGGGCTTAATAAAAAGAAAAAAGAGCTTGACCTTACTGATGAAGATATAAAAAAGATACGAGCGGAAATTTTTGCGGTAGCTTTTTCAGTAACAAAATCGGATGAACAAGTTACGAAAGACGAAGAACAAGAACTTTTAACCATCCAAAAATACCTAGGACTAGCTGACGAAGAAATACAATCAAACAAGAAAGAGCTCGCTCGCTTGCGTCTTCTAAACGAAATTCAACAAGGCAATATACCCACGATACCAGTAAAGAATTTAATAACCC
This sequence comes from Patescibacteria group bacterium, assembly GCA_028707065.1. Taxonomy (NCBI): domain Bacteria; species Patescibacteria group bacterium. Next base: position 8,103 of record JAQTUZ010000030.1, read on the forward strand.
AAAAAGATGAAAATGCATATTGGGAAGAACCCGCTACATTAATTGAGGAAAAAGTTTTGCGCCGAAGATTTGAAGGTGGGTCGCAAGGTGTAAGCTTTAGAATTATGAAGGGCGTTAGCTATAGAGTTGGTGGATTTCGCGGTCATTCAGTTAGCGAGACTGGGCTTGTTACAGTCGGAGACGGTGATTTAATCATTACTAGCAAAAGAATTATTTTTAGAGGAGACAAAAAATCTTTTGCGGTAAAATTAGACAAAGTTTTAGACATTCAACTTTTTACTAATGGATTACAATTTTCAGAAATCAATCGCTCAAAACCAAGAATGATCAGATTTGGACAAGAAGGGAATCACAATATAATTGGAGCGATCCTTTCTTATGCAATAAATCATTATGGAGGTAAGGAATAAAAAAATTGTCGACCTCTTCCTATGTATGAGCATTGTTAAGATAGTAAAACAGCCCTAGAAAAGCCCTCTTAGGCTTGCGTCCAAGAGGTTATAAGCTGGAGTGTTGTGCATATTAAAAATCGCCTTTTTGGCGGTTTTTTGGTAAAATTAGAATAAATAATAAAAATTTTAAAACAATCTATGAGTATCTCGAGTTCTATTAGGCGTCATCCGGTTTTATCTTATTACCTTCTGGTGTTTACCATTTCATGGGGCGGCATCCTTATCCTTATCGGTGGGCCTGGTAATATCCCGGGCACCAAAGAGCAAGCCGAGAAGCTGTTTATTCCCGCACTCCTCATTATGTTCGCTGGTCCATTCGTCTCTGGTATCCTTATGAATTTTTTTATTGACGGCAAAGAAGGGCTTCGTAGGCTTCTATCCCGGTTTTTGCAATGGCGGGTTGAAGCGCGCTGGTACGCTGTAGCGGCCTTAACGGGCCCGCTTCTTGTCGCTGCGGTACTCTTTGGACTTTCGTTTTTTAACCAATTATTTCTCCCGGGAATTATCACGGTAAGCGGTAGGGTCGCGTTATTATTATTCGGTCTCGGATGGGGGCTCGTAGGCGGGGGGTTGCTAGAGGAAACCGGTTGGACCGGATTTGCGACACCCAGACTGCGGCAGCGATACGATATTTTATCCACCGGATTGATTGTTGGCGTCCTTTGGGGCATATGGCACTTCATGATAGCTATATGGTCTAGCAATTATTTAGGCGGCTTGAAATCCTGGGTTATGTTTACGGCAGGATTCATTACTTTTTATTTGCTGGCGCTTCCCGCATACAGGGTGCTTTTAGTGTGGGTTTTTGACCGGACCGGAGGAAGCTTGCCTGTGATAATGCTCATGCACGCAATGCTTTCCGCGAGTACGCTGATTCTCCAGCCGTTAGCGACGGGTACGGTCAGTTTTATATGGAATTTAGTCCTGAGCTTGGTATTGTGGATTGTTGTTGCCATAGTCATTATGAACAAGCGCAGACAGTTATTGCAGAAACCTATTTTGTAAAATATTCTGAAGATATTGATTTTTTATATTCTTTCAGATAAAAGAGAGCGGGCGTTGTTTGCCCCTATGCGAGTGCCTTGTTAAGATAGTAGAAGCAGCCTCGGGAAAGTCCTCAAGGGCCTGCCCTAAAGGTTATAAACTGGATCGTGTTTTAAGTAAAAAAAACCGCTGTTCGGCGTTTTTTGTAGGGGATTTAGGAAATTAAGGCTCATGGTATAATCAAAACATAAGAAAGTAAAATAAAAATATGAATAGTATTGAATTATTAAGCGAATTACAAAAACTGGACATTCCAAGCAGCTGGTTCCTAATTGGGGATACGGGTATTACGGATAATAAAACAGTTATTAGAATGAAGGATAATCAATGGGTCGTTTATTATAGTCAGCGTGGCGGCCAATATGATCTGAAGGTATTTGAAACCGAGGACGCGGCTTGTAACGATTTATTGCTTCGCATGAAGTCAAAAAAAGTCGATGTCAAATCTGGCGCATAAGTAATCATATTTGATTTCCGGGCAATAGTTCTAATGTCTTCCCTAACCTCGCGCCATGCTTGCCGCCTTATCAAACAGGCGGTTTTTTCGTATAATTAAATTATGATATACGAGTTTTGTCCAAAATGCGGCAAGAAATATTCCGAACAGCAATTAAATAAATTTGTTTGTTCTGATTGCGGTTTTATTTTATATTTAAATTCGAAACCAACATCGAGCGCTTTGATAATTGACGGAGACAAGGTCTTGCTTGGGAAGAGGTGTATTGAACCGGAAAAAGGAAAATGGGATGTGATTGGTGGATTTTTGGAATATGGCGAACACCCCGAGGCAGGTGCGCGCCGAGAAGCCAGAGAAGAAACAGGTTTTGATATCGAGATCGAAAAATTACTGGGAATATATATGGATATTTACGGGCCTGAAAAATATTCTACTTTGAACATCTGTTATATCGCCAAGATTGTTAGCGGTGAAGTGAAGCCGGGTGATGATATAGAGGAATTAAAATGGTTTTCTGCGAGCGAACTTCCAGAAGTAGCTTTTCAAAACGGCAAAGACATGCTTAGAGATTGGCTTAGAGTAATGGCATAAAAATATCTCCGCAAAAGCCCTCAGAAGGCATAAGTTATGAAAAAAGAACTTGAGGATCTGGGCTATGACGCGTTTTTTGAATCCAGCCGCCAAAAATTGAATTTAGGCGATTTTTCAGTCGGCCGGGTCATGGTCGAACATCGCGGAGCTTATAAGGTCAGGAGCGCAAACGGCGAATACCTGGCCAGGAT
>JAQTUZ010000031.1 GCA_028707065.1 Patescibacteria group bacterium
GGTAATATGAATTTGCGCGCTGAATTGGTAATTGTCGGCGGCGGCTCTAGGCTGGAAGAAATAAAAAAAATTTCCGGCGATAGGCAAGAGATAAAATTTTTGGGACGAAAAAATGAAAATGAAGTTGAGGAATTGATGCTCTCCGCTGATTGCCTGATCGTGCCCTCGCTATGCTATGAAAATTCGCCCTCGGTTATTTACGAGGCGGTTGCCACCCGATTGCCGGTCATCGGCGCGAAAATCGGCGGCATCACCGAATTGCTTGAAGCAGCAGGCGGCATTTTATTTGAGCCGGGGAACCCCGTGGATTTAGCTGAAAAAATGGCAAAAGTTATTAAAAACCCGGTTGAACTTGAGAAAATTAAGGTTAAGCAAACGGCTTGGATTTCACCCGATTATATTGACGAACTGCTTAAGTTGGCAAAAGAATAAATAGCAGGTAAAATAAGAATACCTTTTAATAAAATTCGGATGTGCCCCTTTTCGTAGCGGGGCTCCGCCGAAGGCGGATTACTTATGCTGGGTTTATCTAGAATTTATCATCACTTTGATCTCTTGAAAGACAAAATCGCTTATAGTTTGTCCGAAGTTTTTGGTTTGTTTTTTGTCAAAGTTTATCTGATCATTTTGTTATTGCAGAACCTTTCAATCTGGGCATTTGTCTGGCTATTCGCGCGCCGCGTCGTCGTCGGCCTGGCTATTTTGCATTTTACTGTCGATTTTGGCATTGATTTGGTCGGCGACGCGAAAAAATTGTTCATGATCCCCATTTTTGGCTTATTCGTTAGCGCGCTTAATTTTTTACTTTTATTTGTTTTTCTGAAAAATAAAAATTTTAAGTTTATCGCCCATCTATTGCTGGCCACGGCGCTGCTGGTTAATGTTTTTTTGTCATTGGCGCTTGGCCCGATCTATTGGATGAATTTTCGATAACATAGAACACAGAACATGGAACATAGAGCATAGAGCAGGTGTGAAATAAAAATATAATTGTAAAATTAAAGTTTAGAAAAATATCTGCGGACGAAAAATAAATATAATTAATTTAATTTTTTAAATTTAGAGAAGAGCTGGCAATAGAAAAAAGATGGTTTGATAAGAATTACGTTTTCCGTTTCGCCATGTTCTATGTTCCATGCTCTTTGCTCCTTGTTTATGCCCGAGCTTCAATTAGTCCGAATCTTATTGCTAACCTCGCTGTCTTTTGTCCTTGCCTTTGCCTGTACGCCGATCCTGACCCATTTTTTGTATAAATATAAGATGGGCAAGAAGATCCGCAACAACGGCAATACGCCGATCTTCACCGCCCTGCATCTGCATAAAGCCGGCACGCCGACCATGGGCGGAGTTTTGATCTGGGGAACTTTGCTTATTTTGATCATTGTTTTTTTCTATTTGGGAAAATTTTTCCCCAGTCTGTCGGCTTTGAACTTTTTTTCCCGCTCTGAAACTCTTTTGCCTTTGGGAATTTTGATTTTTAGCGCCATCATCGGCTTGGCCGATGACTGGCTGGATATCCGGGGCCAGGGCAAAGGCGGCTTGCGCATGAAACACCGCCTTCTTATCTATACGGTGATCGCGGCGATCGGCGCGGCTTGGTTTTATTTTAAATTGGATTGGACGACTTTGCATATTCCGTTTTTGGGAAACTTTGAGATCGGCGCCTGGTATATTCCGTTTTTTATTTTTGTCATTGTCGCCACCGCTTTCTCCGTTAACGAAACCGATGGCTTGGACGGTTTGGCCGGCGGAACTTTGTTGATCGCTTTTGCTTCTTTTTCGGTAATTTCTTTTTCTTTAGGCAGATTCGATCTGGCCGCTTTTTGCGGAGTCATCATCGGCGCTTTAATCGCCTTTCTTTGGTTTAATATTACTCCGGCCAGATTTATCATGGGCGATACCGGAGCGATGAGCATGGGGATCGCGCTTGGTGTTATCGCCTTGCTGACCAACAGCGCTTTTATCCTGCCGTTGGTCGGTTTCATTTTTGTGATCGAATCTTTATCGGTTATCATTCAGCTAACTTCCAAAAAATTACGCGGCGGAAAAAAAGTTTTCCAATCCGCGCCGATCCATCATCATTTTCAGGCGATCGGCTGGTCCGAGCCCAAGATCGTCATGCGCTTCTGGATGATCGCCGGCGTGGCCGCCGCCATCGGCTTGGCGATGTTTTTTCTGGATATTAAATTTTAGGTATATAATGCGAATACAACGAATTTTACGCGAATACTACAAAATCCGCGAACCGAATTGAAATTTGTTAAATAGTTCGCGGTATTCGCGTTCATTATTACTAATTCGTATGAGCCGCATTCGTAGCGCGGCAGACGAATCGGTAGTATTCGCATCATGTTAATGTTCAAAGTAGGACGTCCGATTAAACAAAGAACTTCTTCAGCTTTGCATCAGCCCGATAAAAAACTTTTGGTTTCCATCGGGCTTTTGATCGTCCTCGGTCTTGTTTTTCTTTCTTCGGCTTCGGCGGTCGTGGCCTATACGCGCTATGGGGCGAGCAATTATTTTTTTAAGCGGCAATTATTGGTCGTTTTGGCCGGGGCGGTGCTCTTTTACATCTGCTACAAGATCGATTATCATCTTTGGCGCAAATACGCTTTTTTCTTTTTGGTTCTTTCCTGCGTTTTTTTGTCACTGGTTTTTATTCCCGGCTTGAGCATGAACGGCGGCAAGGCCAGGAGCTGGCTGGATATTTTCGGTTTTTCCCTTCAGCCTTCAGAATTCGTCAAAATTTTTTTTCTGATTTATCTGGCGGCCTGGCTGGAAGCGCGGCGAAAAGACTTGCATGATTTCAAGCAGGGGATCGGTCCATTCCTTTTGGTATTATTGGTGATCGCCGTTTTAATGCTGTTACAGCCGGACTTGGGCACCTTAGCCATTATCGGCAGTGTTTCTTTGATCGTTTATTTTGTCGGCGGCGGAAAAATATTACATTTGGCGATCGTTCTGCTTTTAGTGGCTCTGGCTTTGACGGTAATGGTGCATTTTAAACCTTATCAAATGGAACGCTTCAAATGCGCTTTTGAATCATCGGCTAATGTCAAAGCTGAATGCTATCAGCTTAATCAGTCGCTGATCGCCGTTGGTTCGGGGGGAATTTTCGGCCGCGGCTTGGGACAATCGCGGCAAAAATTTTTGTATTTGCCAGAGGCCTACGGCGATTCGATCTTCGCGGTGATGGCCGAAGAGATCGGTTTTGTTTTTGCCACGGCCTTTCTTCTGCTTTGCCTTTTTCTTTTTTTTCGGATCATTATGATCGCTAAGTACGCGCCCGATCTTTTCGGCAAACTGCTCTGTACCGGCGTAGCTTCCTGGCTGGCCATTCAAACCTTTTTCAATGTCGGCGGGATCATCGGCCTGATTCCAATGACCGGCGTTCCTCTTCCTTTTGTTTCCCAAGGCGGATCAAGTTTAATAGCCGCTTTGATCGGTTTGGGAATCGTCTTGAATATCAGCCGGCAGACGACTAATTTTCATTGATTTGACTTTTTTGTCCGGATTTGTTATAATTATAAAGTAATATTAATAATTAATAAAAAATATGGGTATTGAAAATTTTCCTACATCCGAGCCAAAATCTAAAAATAAGGGGAAAATGAATCCGGTTAAGGCTTTTGCCGCGGGTGCGATGATTATGGCCGGCGGAATTGTGGCCGGGCTTAAAGCCGAAACCCCGGTAAGCGATATTGCTAAAAAAGGAAAAGCTGATTCGACCCAGGTGACGCCGGCAAAACAATCACATGGAAGAATTGAACCCGGCCCCATTGCTTTTAGCCAGCCGCCGACCGAAACCAAAGAAGCTTCGGATATCGACGCGATGCTCGCGGCCGAATCTTCAAAATCAACTTATTCCGTGAGAGGGAAAGGTCCCAGCACTGAAAAAGTGCTTGGATATGGAGACGCCCAAAAAGAAGGTACGATATACCAGACGGCCGTGGGGAAAAAAGATGAAGTTAACAGAGAGTACAATCAGCTGAAAAAAGAGCATAAGCAGGAGAAGAAGACGGTGATCAGTTTCGTTGATAAAAATTAGAGAGAAATAAATCGCTTGCCGCCACTCGTGAATTGACAGGAATATATTAAGAATAAAAAAATAACTCGTCATTGAGTTATTTTTTGTTTTGGTCTAAGATTGGGAATATGGATAGGAATATTGAAAAGAAAACTAAAAAAATCATTTTCACCGGCGGGGGAACGGCCGGCTCGGTTTCGCCATTATTGGCGATTGCCGAAGACTTGCGCGCCCAGCCCGCCTTCGCCAAGGCTTCCCCCTTCGCTAAAGCTTCGGAGGACAAGTCGGCGGACAAGGGCGGATTGCGTCCAACGAAGTCCGTATCAACGGGCGAAGGTGGATTTGAATTTTTGTTTGTCGGCACTAAGGCCGGAATTGAAAAGCAAATGGTCAAAGATGCCGGTCTGCGCTATCGCGCCATTGCCGCCGGCAAATTGCGCCGTTATTTTGATTGGCGGAATTTTATCGATATTTTTAAGATCAAGCTCGCGTTTTGGCAGGCATTTTTTATAATTCTCAAAGAAAAGCCGGATTTGGTTTTGTCGGCCGGAAGTTTTGTGGCTGTTCCCGTGGTTTGGGCCGCCTGGCTTTTGCGCGTGCCGGTGATCGTTCATCAGCAAGATATCCGACCGGGTTTGGCTAATAAATTAATGGCGCCGTTAGCGCGCACTATCACCGTAACTTTTGAAAAATCTTTGAAAGATTACGGTGCGAGGGCAGTTTGGACAGGAAATCCAACTAGAACAAAGATCAAAGAACAAAGAACAGAAGGTAATTTTAATTTAAGTGGAGGCTTGCCAGTTGTTTTTGTAGTTGGCGGGGGGACGGGGGCGGAGGGGATAAACAAATTAGTCGAGCAAGGCTTGGAAAATTTGGTCACTTTTTGCCAGATCATCCATTCGACCGGGAAGGGGAAGATGATTGCCAAGCGGCACGATAATTATCACCCCTTTGAATTTTTAAACGCGGAGCAAATGGTCGCGGCGCTTTCTATCGCCGATTTAATCGTTTCCCGCGCCGGCTTGGGGGCGTTAACGGAAATTTCCGCTGCCGGAAAACCGGCGATCGTCATACCGATGCCCGATTCGCATCAGGAAGACAATGCCGCCTTGCTGGTCGAAAAAGATGCCGCCGTGGTTTTAAACCAGAAAATCTTGAATCAAGATTCTTTTGTTGCGGCTATCAAAGCTTTGTTGGATAATCAAGCGGAGAGAGAACGGTTGGGAAGAAATATTAAGTTGCTTTTTAAGGAAGGAGCAAACGGGGAAATAGTTAAATTGATTTTAAACATTTTGAATATCCAATAAAAAATATCCAATAACCAAAAAATATTAAAATATTAAATTATTTTTTAAAATATTGGTTATTTGATATCGGTTATTAAGGTTATGGACTTCTCCAAATTCAAAAAAATCTACATGATCGGCATTAAGGGCGTCGGCATGACCATGCTGGCGCAGTTTTTGGTTTCTAAAGGGTATAATGTTTCCGGCTCGGATACGGCGGAAGTTTTTATGACTGATCAGATTTTGGCGAAATTCGGGATTAAGGTTAATCAAGGTTTTAGCGCCGACAATGTTCCGTTCGATGCCGATTTGATAATTTATTCCTCAGCCTATAATCTCGAGACAAACGCGGAAGTCGGCAAGGCATTGGCTGGGAAAATTAAGACTTTGACTTACGCTGAAGTCTTAGGCGAGATTTTCAATCAAATGTACGGCATTGCTGTCTGCGGTTCGCACGGCAAGACAACGACAACCGCCTGGTTAGGTTATGTCTTGATGAAAGCCGGCTTAAAACCGAATGTTTTGGTGGGGGCGCGAGTCGAGCAATTTGACGGCGCCGGAACTTATGGCGATTCGGATTATCTGGTGATTGAAGCTGATGAATATCAGAATAAATTAAAATACTATAATCCCAAAGCTGTCTTGTTGAATAATATCGATCATGATCATCATGATTTTTTTCCGACCCTGGAAAGTTATATCGATGCCTTTGTAAAATTTATCGAAAAAATTCCCAAGAAAGGATTTTTAGTGACCAATTTTGACGATCCGATCATTGCCAGGGTCGCCAATGTCAAGAAGGTGAATTGCGAAGCAAGAGAGGCCACCTTGGGGTGTTGCCGCGGGAAAATAATTTCCTATGCCTTAGATCGCGCCGACGTAAATTTTTATGCTCACGATATTAAGCAGCAAGGTCTGAAACAATTTTTTAAAGTTCGCTATCGCGAATCGGCAACCACCCCTACCCCCTCCTTGCTTGCCCCTCGGAGCGATAGCGGAGTGGGGGAAAGGAGGAGAAATGAAAAGCCCCCTCTTGAGAGGGGTGGAGGCCGTGAGGCCGGACGGGGTGTGTTACCGTCGGAGACAGAAGAACTCGGCGACTTCTCTATTTCCCTTTCCGGCAAACATAATATCTATAATGCCCTGGCGGTGATTGCCGCGAGCATCGAATTGGGCGTTGATTTAAAAGATATCCGGACTTATTTGGAAGAATTCACCGGAACTGACCGTCGCGCCAAGATTATGGGCAAATTCAATGGCGCGACCATTATTGATGATTATGGCCATCACCCGACCGAGATCAAGGCGACGTTGTCTGGTTTGCGCGCCGCCTATCCCGACCAAAAAATTATTGCCGTATTCCATCCCCATACTTTCACCCGCACCAAGGCTTTGTTGAACGAATTCGCCCAAAGCTTTTCCGATGCTGATAAAGTGATCGTTCTGGATATCTATGGCTCGGCCCGCGAAAAGCAGGGCGGCGTTTCCAGTTTGGATTTGATCGCCAAGATGAAAGAGTATGAAGAGAACAAACCCGCCTTCGCTAAAGCTACGGTGGGCAAGAATTTTGTACACGTCCATGATTTGCTCGCCTGCGAAAAATATCTGCGCGAAACGGTTGATCGCGGTCAAGTCGTCGTTCTGATCGGCGCCGGCGACGTCTTTCGTGTTGGCGAAGCGCTCATTAACGGGTAAGCTAATAAGGTTGCATTGCCAAATAATTTGTTGTATTATAATTTTGCCGGTAAAATCCTAAAAATTGGTAATAACTTTTTCCGGGAGGGTAAATGGATAATTTTACCTTTTTTTGCACCTCGGTTGCCATTGTTCTTTGTTTCATCCTAATTTGTTTCCTTGATCCGCGGGCAAAAAGATTGCCCATGAAAATGCGCTTGCGAGCCGCATTTACGTTTTCTGCTACTGTTGTGGGAACGGTAGTCATGGCCGGCATGGTCGTCAGATGGATAAAATTAGTTTTGTAGATTTTTTCGGGGCTTTTTAATAAGCCCCCTTTTTTTTATATTTTTTTCCCTTGATTTTTGGGGTAAAAATGATAGAATTAAAGTATTATTGTAATTTTGGGAGGATAATTGAAATATGGCTATTGAGTTAAAGATCAAAAAAAGTGTACCATTGTCGCCATTGACCACTTTTAAGATTGGCGGGCCGGCGAAGTTTTTCGTGGAAGTGAAAACCAAGGAAGATCTGCTTGAGGCGGTCGAATGGGCAAGAAAAGAAAAGGAGCCGATTTATTTTTTGGGTGGCGGCTCGAATTTGCTGATTGCTGATGAAGGTTTGCCGGGGTTGGTGATCAAATTTTCCAATCGGGAAGCCGTCAATCTAAGTCCGCGTTTTGCCTGCGGCGCGGGTGCGTCATTGGCTTATGTAATTTCACTTACCCGAGCGGCCGGTTTATCCGGTTTGGAGTGGGGTTTTGGTATTCCGCAGGCGTTGATCGGCGGCTGTATCCGCGGCAATGCCGGCGGGTTTGGGATGAATACCGGCGATATTATTGAAACGGTAGAGGTTTACAATTTGCATAAAAATCGCTGGGAAACCTTAAGCCAGAAGGATTGCCAATTCGGTTATCGTACCAGTATTTTTAAAACCGATCCCAATTTGATAATTTGGTCGGCGATCTTCAGATTAAAACCGGCTCCGGTCGAACAAATCAACGCGATGGTCGAAAATAATATGCAGAAGCGCGACGCTTCTCAACCAAAATTACCCAACGCCGGTTCAGTTTTTAAGAATTTATTTGTCGACGATATCCGCCATATTAATCCGCAATTGGCTGAATTTATTGACGAGCAAGGCGTGGCTAAAGGCGGCAAGATCGGCGCCGGATATCTGATCGATATGCACGGTCTTAAGGGTAAGGCCATGGGCGGCGCGAAAATTTCCCTCGAGCACGCCAACTTTATCGTCAACACCGGCCGCGCCACGGCCCGCGACGTGATCGAGCTGATGGAATTCGTGAAGAAAGAAATTAAAATAAGATTCAAAGTTGAGCTGGAAGAGGAAATAGTCTATCTGCGATAGAATTTTAAATTTTCAATTTTTGCCATGCAGCAGTCTCGCATTAGCGGACTGCTGCCTACGGTTATTTTGCAGCAGTCCCGAGGCGGAGACTGCTGCACGGCGCAACCGATTTATGAAAATTCCTGAATATTTAGAACAGATAATTGAAAAAATGGAAACGGCCGGGTTTGAGGCCTGGATCGTGGGCGGCTGCGTCCGGGATTTTTTAATGGACAATCCGCCAGCCGGCGGACCGAATGACTGGGATTTGACGACTAACGCCAAGCCGGAAGAAATGCTGAAAATTTTTCCTGAGGCGCATTATGAGAATGAATTCGGCACGGTGATTTTGCCGGTAAAGACGGAAGCCGGGGAAAACATTGATGCGATTGAAATTACTACTTATCGGTCCGAGCAGGGTTATTCGGATCGCCGGCGGCCGGACGAAGTTAAATTTGAAAAAGAGATTGATGCGGATCTGGCGCGCCGCGATTTTACTATCAATGCTTTGGCGATGAGGAGTGAGAAAAGCAAACTGCCCTTGAAAGAAGAATTAAAAAAATATCTTATTCATTTGCAAAAAGATATTGGCGGAGTAGTCGGCGATAACCCACCCCGCCTCGCCGGGCTCGGCACCCCTCCCGAGGAGGGGACTCATTATAAAGACGGGTATCAGATCGTTGATCTTTTTGGCGGCGTCAAAGATATTAAGAAAAAAATTGTCCGCGCCGTGGGCGAGCCATATGATCGCTTCAAGGAAGATTCATTAAGGATGATGCGCGCCATCCGTTTTGCCGCCCAGCTTAATTTCAAGATTGAAGACAAAACCGAGCGCGCGATCGTCAAGATGGCCGGGGCGTTGAAATTCATCGCCCGCGAGCGCGTCGCCGTGGAATTGATAAAAATTTTACAGTCTGACCGCCCCTATGACGGCATCATGGCTTTACACGAGACGAAATTATTGCAATATATCATTCCGGAACTGGAACAGGGCGTGGGCATCGAGCAGAGCCGCCACCACATCTATACGGTTTTTGAGCACGGAGTTTTATCGCTCAAGCATTGCCCGAACAAAGAATGGCAGGTCAGATTTGCCGCGCTGATTCATGATATCGGCAAGCCGAAAACCAGAAAAATCATCAACGGTATTTGGACTTTTTACAATCACGAATATGTCAGCGCCCGTCTGGCCGAACGGCTTTGCAAAAGCCTGAAATTTTCCGCGGCCGACACTGATCGTATCGTTAATCTGGTCCGCAATCATATGTTTTATTATAATGCCGGCGAAGTGACGGCCGCTTCGGTCCGAAGGTTGATCAAAAAAGTCGGCAAGGAAAATCTAAAGGACTTGATCGATCTGCGCATCGCCGACCGGCTTGGTTCGGGCACGCCGAAAGCCGAACCGTATAAATTGCGCCATCTGCAATATATGTTCGAACGGGTGCAGAATGATCCGGTTTCGGTGAAGATGTTGAAGATCAATGGTAACGACTTGATGAATGACTTGAAAATTACGCCTTCGCCGAAGATCGGGGAAATACTTGACGTGCTTCTGGGTGAAGTTATTGAAAACCCGGAAAATAATACCAAAGAATATTTGGTCAAGCGCGCCAAAGAACTTAACGAGATGAACGGCGCGGAACTCCGCAAAAAGGCTAAGGCCTTGGTTGAGGAAAAACGTGACGAGGAAGACCGGAAGATGAAGAGAGGATTTAAAGTATAAAGTAAAAAGTAAAAAGATTTTCCCTTATTTTGTCATCCTGAGGCGGAAGCCGCCTCGGCTGACGACGAAGGATCTATTTTGTAGAAACTTGAATTACTGCGGCCAACTTTTTTATTGATAGCGTTTTTTACTAATTCGTTCTAATGCTCGATGAGATGTTTAAAAATTTCTCGGATAACAGATCCTTCGCGCGGCGCTCAGGATGACAAAAATCGTTATGAATTTCCCATACATCGTCAATTTAAATTATATCTTAAATGACCGCGGCGAAGTTCTGCTGCAGAAAAAGGCGCGCGGATTCGGCAAGGGAAATTGGAACGGCCCGGGAGGAAAATTAAAACCAGGAGAAAGTCCGGCTGATTCGGCGCGGCGGGAAGTTCTGGAGGAAACCGGAATTATTATCAAAGACCTGGAACAGCGCGGCGAGATTGAATTTGTTTTTATTGACGGAAGCATCAATAACCATACTTATGTTTTTGTCACCCGCGATTGGGAAGG
>JAQTUZ010000032.1 GCA_028707065.1 Patescibacteria group bacterium
CGCTTAAAAAAATAAAGTCATCGGCATAGCGCGCGTAATATTTTATTTTCAAATCACGCTTCACGAACTGATCAAATTCGTTCAGATAGATATTAACTAACAACTGCGAAGTTAAATTCCCCAGCGGCAAGCCGATAGCCCGCTTACCCGCGGTGTTAAAACTATCAATCACTTGTCCGAACAGCCAAAGCAAATCTATATCAGCGATATATTTAGCTAAAATATTTTTTAAAATTTTGTGATTAATGCTGGCAAAAAATTTTCTGATATCGCATTTTAAAACCCAGGCGGTTCGCTGATTATTGCGGGAAACCTGCTGGGCAAAATAGGCAAAACGGCGGATGGCCCGATGCGTGCCTTTATCAAGGCGACAAGAATAGGAATCATAAATAAATTGCTTATCAAAAAAATCATAAGTTTCTTGATAAAGCAAATGGTGCAACAAGCGGTCGCGGACTGTTGCTTTATGAATATTACGCGGCTTGGGATCGGAAATATTAAACGCTTGATACGCGCCGTGCCGGTAAGTTTTGTTCTTTAAATCGTGATAAAGCGCCAAAATATTATCCATCAGGCGGCTTTGCCAAACCGCAACATCACCTCGCTGTTTTTTGCCGGATAAAAAGCCTTCCCAGGCGGAAAGTAATTTATTGATTGTAATTATTTCTTCGTATTTTTTTACAAATTTTTTCATTATAAAATTTATGGCCACTTATTATAGCGTTCCGACAGTGTTGACAAAGGCCAAGGAAACCTACGCGCTGTGGTTTAAAATTCTTACCGATTTTCCCAAGGTTCACCGCTATAATCTGGGTGGAAAAATTGAAGAATATTTTTTAGGGCTGTTGGAAAATATTTTTACGGCTATTTATCTTTCCGGAGAAAAAAAATATTTTGAGTTGTCTTCCGCTATTGTCAAACTTGATGGCGTTAAATTTTTTTTCCAGCTGGCCTGGGAAAATAAGTGCTTTTCCAATGAACGGTACGCGGAATTGTCGGAAAAACTTAATGAAGTCGGCCGGATACTGGGCGGCTGGAAAAAAGGCTTGGAAAAGAAAACTCCTCCGCCTATAACGAAGGAGAAACAGCCATAGTTGCGGGACAACCAGGCGATTCCGATACTCGGCATTCCAGACATTGTCGTTCTCGAAGCGGTTGACGTTGACATTGAGACCGTCGGAATTCACGTTCACGTTGGCCACAAATTGCATAACGCGTTTTCCTTAAGGGGCGTAAAAGCCCCTTTTACCACCGCCGCCCTAACGCCGAGTGCGAGAAAAACGGCTGAATATTATTCGGGACATCAGGATAAGCGCCTTAAAGTCCGCTGACGCGCCATACCAACTTTAGCTTGTTTATTGAAATTAAAAATATTTTCCTCTCTTGCCGGCCGTAACCGGCAAAACTCTCAAAAATACTTTCAAACAATCTTGGCCCGCCAGCCGTAACCGGAGAGCAAATCAAAACTGCACTTTCATTATACAAAAAAATCACCTGGATTCCAAGAGCAAGGTTATGACCAAGCTCAAAGAATCCAAGTGACCAAGTTTCCAGGTCTTTCCGAAAAACCAAGAAACTAAAGTTGCGGGACAACCAGGCGATACCGAGACTCGGCACGCCAGACAGAGGCGTACCCGAAGCGGTGGACGTAGACAGAGAGACCGTCGGAACGCACGCGCACGCGGGCCACAAAATATTCGCCGTTCATTTTGAACAAGAAGAACGTGGCGCCACTCTGGCTAAGCTGACCCGGATACTTTACGCAGAACCGGATAATCTGATCTTGGGTAAGACAGAGCTTATCCAAATCGCTGATAAGCGAAGTGAACATTTTCACGAAGGTCGCATTCTCAATCAGCTCGTGTGCTTGCACGGCGGTTTCAGGGGTGGCATCGCTGGCCTTATCCAGATCCCAGTTCTTGAAATTGTTGTCGATGCCGGATTTGAAAACGTCTTTGGCGCTGGCAATAGTTCTCTGACCATCGCAAGCTTCGATGATTGATGCTTCACCGAAGGAAAGAAGTTTCAGAATCGACCCAGTCGGTTTTTCTGATTTTTCAGCGAATAATCCGTCGAAGAAGTCGAAAATGGCCCCGGGATTGCTGACGATTTTGTTTTGAACTCCGTCAGAATCGATACTGTTTTTCTTGGCGGCGCTGGCAATCGCTTTTAAAACGATACCAGCAACTTCCAGCCCTTGTCCGAAAGTCGGTGATTGGCTCATAGTCCCATCCTTTTTTAAAATGTTAAAGTGCTTTTCTGCTCTTCCCGGCAGATTGGGATAATACCTATATGTTAGCACAAAATATGATTTTAGTCAAGCTTACTTTCAAAACCAAAAAAATGCGCCGGAAAAGCGCATTTTTGAATATCTTAAAATTTATGTGAAATTTATTGGTTCACTCTTTCCACATACAGTCCAGAATCGGTATTGATCTTGATGATGTCGCCTTCGTTGATGAAGATCGGCACATCTACTTTGACGCCGGTTTCGAGTTCGACCGGCTTGGTGATGTTGCCGGCGGTATTGCCGCGGATCGCGGGCGGAGCGGAGATGACTTTGAAATCCATCTTGATCGGCAATTCCAAATTGATGGCCTTATCATTGAAATACATCATCTTCACGTCCGTGCCGTCTTTCAGATAAATTTCTTTGCCGCCCAAATTTTCCAACGGCAATTCGAAAGTTTCGAAAGTATCGTTATCCATAAAATAAGCGTTGTGGTCATCGCGGTATTGATAATTGACTTTCTTGGTCGAGATGTCGGCCTCTTCGATCTTTTCCGCGCCGTGGAAACTGTCGTCGAGAATATTTCCGGTCAGCAGATTTTTCGCTTTCACTTTCAAAACCGCGCCGCGCATGGCGACCTTGAGATGATCGGTCTTGATGACTAAGTATGGCTGGCCATTGATCAGAATGACTTTGCCGGGTTTGATATCGCTAAGAGTTAACATAATAAGAAAAATTAGGATTTTCTCCTTTTGTCATCCTGCCTGTCCGCCTTGGGAGGAAGCGCCGCGCGAAGGATCTATTTTATATGAAGCGCGAACATGGTCGACAAAAATTTTTATCGTTATGATGCGAACTTCTCGGACAATAGATCCTTCACTCCGCTCCGCCAGCCGGCGGAGCTCCGTTCAGGATGACAAAAATTTATTGATGCGTAGTCGATAAAAGCGCCATGATACGGGAGCGCTTGACGGCCTGGGACAATTTTCTCTGATGCCAGGAGCAGACGCCGGTGCGCTTCGAAGGAAGAATCTTCATATGAAAATTCACGAAGCCGCGCAAAAGGCGAGTATCTTTATAATCGACATCTCCCACTTGATTGGCGCAGAAGAAGCACTTCTTTTCTTTTTTAGGTTGGTTGTTATACATATTTATTCTGTCATTTCGAGCGCAGCGAGAAATCGCTTAAACGCTAACTCCAGCTTGAAGGGATTCCTCCGCTTCGCTCGTCCTCATTCTTCGGACTCGCTTCGGTCGGAATGACAATAAGAATTATTAAAACGGAATGTTTTCGACGCGGATTTCTTCTTCTTCCGGAGCGCCATCGTTGCCGCCGGCGACCGGGCTATCGATATCGATGATCGGTTCGGACGGAGCAAACGGTTGTTCGCCGCCCATTGCCGGTGTTGCCGCGCGCGGAGCGTAATTGCTTCCGGACGATTGTCCGCCCGAATAGCCGCCCTTCGGCGAAAGCATGATCATATTTTCGGCGACGATCTCGGTGCGGTATCTTTTCACGCCATCCTGGCCGGTCCAATCGCGGGTCTGCAATCTGCCCTCGATATAAACTTTCAAACCTTTCTTCAAATACTGGCCGCAGATCTCCGCCAGCTTTCCCCAGGCGACGACATTGTGAAACTCGGCTTTTTCCTGCTTAGCTCCGGATTGATCTTTCCAGACCAGACTGGTCGCGACGGAGAACGAAGTGACAGTCTTGCCGGTTGCGGTATTGCGGATTTCCGGATCGCGGGTGAGATTGCCAATGAGCATTACTTTGTTGAGAGTCATATAATTATTGATTAGCGTCGTTAAACGCTTTAATTATTGATATTTTGTATTTTAACTTATTTTGAACAAGCTGCAGAAATTTGAAATTAGAAATTTGAAAATTGGGTATAAAAAATTATTTTTGCCAAATTTTCTAATTTTCCCTGCCTGCTGGCAGGCAGGCAATTTTCAAATTTCGATTCTTCATCCCTGATTAAGAAAAAATTTAACCTTAAATCAAGTCTTTTGTGTCCAATATATCGTCCAACTTCGCGTCCAGATCTTTGAGTTCGGTTTTCTTTTTGAATGATTTCCGCTCTTCGACTGCCGGGGCTTTCTTTTCTTCCGTGACCAAACCGGCTGTTTTCTCTTCAGCCAATTCCTTCTTCTCGGATCCGCCTTCCTTAAGGCGCTTTCTGATTGCTGCCAATTCTTCCGATTTCTTGCGGTCGGCCGCGATTTGTTCGGCGGTGCGCTTAGGCGTTCTGATGATCTGATGTCTTAAAACATCGTTGGACAAGCGCAAAAAATTATCCAACTCGGCTAACTTCTCGCCGGCCAGATCAAACTCGGCCAACTTATAATAGCCGTGATTGTAGCCGCCGATCTCATAGGCCAATTTCTTTTTACCCCAATCTTCGGCGTAGGTAACTTCGCCGCCGACCGCGGTGATCTGTTGTTTGATCTTGGCGTCAATTGCCTTGGCTTCATCCTCGGTAAATTTATTCGGGATGATGAAAAGCAATTCATAATGGGCGCTTTCTAATTTTTTGACTTTGGACATAATAAATTTATTCTTCTTAAATTATTAATTTTATTGCCGACCATCCCGCCGCAAGTCCGAGGCGGACTTTGGCGGGATTATGCGATCCGCCACTCGTCCCGACGCAAGGTCGGGACTCTGGCGGCTTCCGCATAAAAAAATCTCTTGCCCGTCTGCCTTTCAATAAAGACAGCCAAACAAGAGATTTCTTGCTGATTGCCGATGGCCGCGGAATTTAACCGTGACCGATCTGCCCAGGGCAGACCATGGAAAAGGCGATATTTGATTTGTTGTTTAAAGATTATCAGAAAACCCTAAAAAAAGCAAGAGAACACAGAAAAGTTAAAAGTAAAAAGTAAAAAGTGAAAATTATTTATTTAATATTAGCAATTTTATTAGTTAAATACAACTTTTCATATTGACAAAATAGATATAATATGCTAATATATTATTATAAAACTGATCACATTTTTTCTAACCAATATCTAACAGCAGAAGGAGTTTCCCATGAAATCCAACAGCTCATCAACCGATCCATGCTCCCTTTCACGCTCACTCGGGAATGCCGGCATCTTTTTCGTCGACGGGATGGAAGCCGTAGTCGATGACGCCGACCGCGTCACAATCCTCGATGACATCAATGTCGAGTCTGACGGCGCAAGTCCCTGGTACACCATGGTCAATCAGATCCTCCGCAGCGGCAAAAAAATCCGCGGCGAAGTCCAAGACGATGTTCCCGAACCCCCGCAGTACGCGCTGGAAACGATTGCCAAGGCCAACCGCAAAAGGCAAAACAGAAGTTACCGGCGGATGGTGAACAACCTGTTCCGGGACATGGACAGCATCACCGATGGTGCGAGAATTTTCACCCCGAAAAATACGCGGCAGTTGAGCTGCGTCGCCGCCTAAATCCCCGCCCCTTTCCTCATGGCCCCAACGATCACCACAGATCGGCGGGGCCAATTTTTTTGCCAAAAATTTAAATTTATGTAAGAATATTATTAAACCATTCGCCCTTTGTCTGATCATCAACCCAAACCTCGAGGAGTTGTCATGTGCCAACACCCGCTTGACGTCAAGAACCGTCGCGAACTGAACTTCAACCGAACAGACATAAATTATCAAATCAATCACCAGGTCAAACCGTCATCGATCGTCTGCGGCTATTACTCCGGAAAAATCCGCGTCTGGCCGTCTCCGGAAAAAAAGTCCAAAAAAAGCAAAGCCAGCTGAACTTTATTAATCTCCGGATAAAAGCGCTACGCCCTCCGACTTGCCAATCGGGGGTGTTTTTTTTATTATCAAGCGAAGCGAGCGAAATAATCCCGCTACAGCGGAGATTATTTCCGAGCGAGCGATGATAAATACCTCGTCCGCTTGCGGCGAGGATACCTTTTAGAAAAGATGGGTGCAGGACTTACCCTGCGGTTGATACCATTCATTGACAAATAAACCGGCCCGTGATTAAATATAGACGATATTTTCCCACCCCTTTAAAGGAGAAATCAATGAGACTGCTCCTTGTTAAACAAACCTACTTTTATCAACCGGGCAACCCTGTCTCCTATGAGGATTTTTTTGCCAGCGTGTTGAAAAATTTAAGCCCTTTTTTCGAAATCCAAGTTGCCGAAAAAGCGGATGAAGCGGAAAAAATAATCGCGGAGGATACCGGAAAAAAAATCTCCGCCGCTCTGTTTCTTAGCCAGGCGATGATGGCCAAAGCAATAAAGCTCGGCCAAAAATTTCCTCAACTAAAATTCCTGGTCTTCGGCGGAAACCTGGAAAATGATTTTCAACGGCTTGATAACACCTATTTGATCAAAAAGGATGCCAGCCGGATCGAAAGCCATTTCCAAAAGGCTCGAGAGGTGATTATTTCCGACTAAGCTCTAAGTCAAAAACTCTGCGGCGCAACGTGGGGTTTTTTTATTCTTGACAAATAAATCCGCTCATGATTAGATACAGCCAATGCTTCTTTTTTTGAGAAAGGATAAATCATGAAAAAGTTGCTCATTGTAACCGATGTCATCAGTGACCGGCCAGTTGATTTTACCCATTACGAACCGTTAATTCAAGATCTGACAGTATTTCTGGGAAACCGCTTTGAAGCGGAAAAAATCGATCGGTTCGCCGACGTGGAATCCCGGCTTGCCATGGCGGATATTTCTGCCGTTATCTTTTTAAGCGGCTCCATGATCAACAAGGCCATGATTTTGCGCCACGAATTCCCCGCGATCGACTTTTTGGTCTTTTACAGCCGGCGCCGGAAAGATGACCGGAACCCTTACGACAATGTTTTTCTGATCGAAAAAGACGCCAATGGCCAAAAAGGCAAGCACTTTCTGGAAATGCTGGCAATCATCACCCCTGGCTGAGTCAAGTCGGGGAACTCTGCGGTGCAACGCAGAGTTTTTTTATTAGCCTGGGCGCAATGTTGGTTTGAACATAACGGCAATTATCTATATAATGTAATAAATGAAATACTTCTTTATTTTAGGCAATAATCCAGCCCTGTCGGCCGCCGAAATTATCTCGGTCTTAAGGCCGGAAAAAGATGCCCGCTTGGCGGCCGGCAATGTTTTGCTTTTGGAAAATCCAGCCACCGATGCCGCGAAACTCATCAAGCGCTTAGGCGGAACGATAAAGATCGGAGTCATTGCCGCGACAGTCGACCGCCATAATAACGAGGCGATCAAAACGGCTATCTTAAAGATCATCGAGGATGATCTTTCCGAGCGCGGTGAAACGAATAAATATCGTTTCGGCCTTTCTCTTTATGGCCAGAGCAAGCTGCCGGTATTCCCGATCGGCCTCGCTGTCAAAAAAATCCTTAAGCAGAAGGGGGTGAGCTGCCGCCTGGTGACCAGCAAAGAAAAAACTTTATCGAGCGTCGTCGTCGAACAAAACATCATCTCTAAGCGGGGGATCGAGATCGTCTTGATCGAGGATGGCGGCCAGATGCACCTGGGTTACACCGAAGCGGTCCAGCCGTTCAAAGAATTGTCTTTCCGCGATTTTGGCCGGCCCAAACGCGACGACCAATCAGGGATGATCCCGCCGAAATTGGCGCAAATTATGCTGAATCTTTCGGGGAAAATAGACGGCGGGCGCTCGCTCGACGTAACACACCCCGTCCCGCAAACCCACCCCGGTTGCGAGGCGCAACCACCCCTCCCAAGAGGGGAAGCGGGCCACCCCTCTCGAGAGGGGACTTCATTATTAGATCCGTTTTGCGGGTCGGGAACGATTCTGATGGAAGCGGCGTTGATGGGAGTAAAAAATTTAATTGGTTCGGACATTTCCGAAAAAGCAATCTCCGACACGAAGAAAAACTTCGCCTGGCTCGGAGAAAAAATATCAAATATCAAATATCAAATATCCAATATCAAATTATTTGATATTCCTGCGGCAGAGATTTCCCAAAAGGTTGCCGCAAATTCAATCGACGCGATTGTCACCGAACCGTATCTTGGGCCGCAGCGCGGCCACATCGATCCGATAAAAACAAAAATTGAACTGGAAAAATTATATTCCGCAGCCTTGGCTGAATTTAAAAAAATATTGAAACCTGATGGCCGCGTCGTGATGATCTTCCCGGTCAGAACCGAAGGCGAACGGCCGGATTGGCATTTTATAAATCCAAATCTGGACGGCTGGCAAGTGATCAATCCTTTGCCGGAAAATTTGCGGCAAAATCTCCACGCCACCCGCCGCGGTACGATTGTCTATGGCCGAAGCGGCCAAAAAGTCTGGCGGGAAATAGTCATCCTTGACAAAAAACCAAAATCTTTCTAAAGTAGGCAGACTGCGACGCTCATTAAAATTTATCAAAAAATCAACCAAAGAAGGAAGGGCACGATGACTAAATTAAAAATATTAACAGTAATCGTATTGTTAATCGTGATTGGAACGGGATTATCCATTGCTAAATATATGGATATTAACGCTGAAAAAAAACACGGCTGGACTGCGCTTATCAAGGCGGCGGCAAAAGGCCAGGTGGCAACGGCCGAGCAGCTCATCGCCCGGGGAGCGGATGTTAACGCCTCCGATTATGACGGACGGACGGCACTGATCTGGGCGGCAATAAAAGGCCGAACAAAAACGGCCGAACTGCTTATCAAAAAGGGCGCTGATATCGAAGCCGCGGATTACGACGGCTGGACCATGCTAAAGTGGGCGATAAAAGAAGATCGGACAAAAATAGTCGAACTGTTGATTGAAAAAGGCGTGGACGTCAATGCTGAAATTCCGATGCGCGAAACGCCATTAACCTGGGCGGCAACCAGCGGCCGAACGGCTACGGCCAGACTGCTGATCGAGAAAGGCGCTGATATCGAAGCCAAAGACTATTGTGGTTATACGCCGCTGATGTTGGCAATTGACAGTAACCGAACGGCTACGGCCAAAATGCTAATTGAGAAAGGCGCGGATGTAAGCGCCAAAGACTATCGGGATTTAACCGTACTGATGCTGGCGGCGGAATGCGACCAAAGAGGGATAATCAAACGGCTGATCAAGAAAGGCGCCGATATCAATTATAAAAGGCCTGACGGCTGGACGGCGTTGATGAGCGCGGCAATGAGCGGTTGCCCGGCTACTGTCGCGCTGCTTATTAAAAAAAACGCGGG
>JAQTUZ010000033.1 GCA_028707065.1 Patescibacteria group bacterium
TTGAAAATATCTCAAGCGATAAAAGAAGCGAATCCCGCCTGCAAGATAATCTGGGGCGGGTCGCACCCGACATTTTTTCCGGAGCAGACAGTAAAGAACGATCTGATAGATATTGTCTGCGTGGGCGAGGGCGAAGAAACCATTTTGGAAATAGTCAGTGGTAAGAACCTGAAGGACATAGACGGCATCATTTATAAAGAAGGCAAAAATATCTTCGCCAACAAATCCCATTCTCTCCACGATCCGGCGCAGATGCCGCTTTTCAATTGGGATCTGGTGCCGCGCCAAATCCTGGAAAGGGTCGCGCTGGTTCCTTCTCTAACCTCGCGGGGCTGTCCGCACCGCTGCACCTTTTGCATCAACGCGATATTGAAAAACCGCTGGCGGCCGCGCACGGCTCTGCAGGTTCTGGAAGATCTGCGCGTCATCAAAAGCAAAGATTATTTCCGCGGCAAACCCGTGAGATTTTGGGACGAGAATTTTTTCGTGGATATGGCGCGCGCCGGGGCGATTGTCGAAGGCATGATAAAAAATGATCTGACAATTCCCTGGGAGACGACCGTGCGCGCCAACTATATCAGGGAGGGGATGATCGACGACAAATTTTTGGCCAAGATGCGCCGCTCCGGCTGTTATCTCCTGTCTTTTGGCGCCGAATCGGGCTGTCCTCGGCTGCTGAAAAAAATGAAGAAAGATATCAATCCTGATGATGTCGTGAATTCGGCTAAGGCCGCGCTAAAACACGGCATCCTTCCGCAATATTCTTTTATGATTGGGCTGCCCGGCGAAGCGCGTTCGGAAATGATGGAGACCCTGGATCTGATAGATAAGCTGGTAAAATTGAGCCCCAAGATCCAGATCCTGGGCCCGCAGGCGTTCCGGCCTTATCCCGGTTCGGAATTGTATGATGAATGCGTGGCGAGCGGGTGGAAAGAGCCGCAGAGCCTGGAAGAGTGGGCAAAATTGTCGCAGGGCGAACTCAATTACCTCTCCATAGAAAATTTTCCCTGGGTGAAGAAAGAAGACAAGGATTTTGTGGAATCGATGGAAGCTTATGTGCGTTTTGGAGCGCACGGCATCAGATCGGCCCTCGGCTCTTCCGTCAAAGCGCAAAAATTATTGAAGCTGGGCTTCATTTTGATCTGCCAGCTGCGCTGGAAATTCAAATTTTTCGCCTGGCCGGTGGAATATAAGATAGCCAAGAGATTTGTTACCAAATAAAATGAGCAAGATAATTTTAATACAAATAAATTTTTCGGACGACCACTCGGAAAAGATATTGCCGCTGGGGATTTTGTCTGTGGGTAGTGCTCTCAAAAAAAGCGGTTTTGATGTCGAACTGTTGAATATTAACGAGAAAGAAATCGATAAGACCGCCGGATACATAATTGGCGAGCGGCCGCTTTTTTTAGGCTTTTCGGTTATGACCGGCATCCAGACAAAGCATAGTGCGGAACTGTCCAAAAAAATAAAAGCCGGTTCGGATATAAAGATCCTTTGGGGCGGCATCCATCCCTCGCTTCTGCCGGAGCAATGTTTGAAAGAGGATTATATTGATTTTGTGGCCGTGGGCGAAGGCGAAGAAACCGTGGTGGAATTGGCGCAAAGATTGGAAGGCGGCGGATCCTTATCCGGCCTTTTAGGCTTAGGTTATAAAGATGGGGATAGTTTTCATTTGAATCCCGAGCGCCCCTTGATAAAATCACTGGATGAGTGGCCTATGGATTTCTCTTTGCTTCCAATGGATAAATATGTCTATAAGCTGGATAAATACGAACGGGTCATCGCCTATAAAGCCAGCCGCGGATGCCCTTTCAATTGCGCTTTCTGCTATAACCGCTTTTTCAACAAGAATCGTTGGCGCGCCTGGTCGGTAAGCCGGGTTGTAAAAGATATAGAATATTTGAAAGAAAATTATCAGATAGACGCGGTAAAATTCTACGACGATAATTTTTTCGTGGATAAATCCCGGGCGCTGGAAATTTTGCGGCGCATAAATCTGCCTTCGCACCTGGAAGTGAGAATCGATATGATAGATGACGAGCTGGCGCGGGAATTGAAGGAAAGAAAGATATTCGACCTGCTTATCGGCGTGGAATCGGGCAGCGACCGGATTCTGGCGATGATAAACAAAAGGATAACCGTGGAAAGAGTCATCGCGGCCGTAAAATCATTGGCCAAATACGATGTGCCGGCCAGCTATTCGGCCATCGTGGGCTTGCCGGGCGAGACTAAAAAAGAATTTGAAGATACCATCGACCTGCTTTATCGGATCTACAAGATCCATCCCAAATCGGCCATAACGCTGGGCGCGTATATGCCATATCCGGGCTCCCAAATGTATGAAATGGCTATAGAGGCGGGATTCAAACCGCCGGTTAAGACCGAGGATTGGGGCAAGATAGACCGTTTTAGGAAAGATTTTTCTTCGCCCTGGGTCGACGGCAACAAAGTCTGGCGCATCAGGGAATATTTCAAATTGCTGAAAATAAAATTGGGGCCGATCAACAAATGGTTCGAATTCCGCATCAAGCATCGTTTTTTTGCCTGTCCCCTGGATATTTATCTGATCGAATGGCTGGCGGGAATCGCCATTGAAGAGAAAAATTGGTTCGGCAAACTTTTGAGAAGGGGATATAATTCCTTGAAGAAAAAGTTATGAAATTATTGGTCATAAATTTGGACAAGGGAATTTTTTCCGCCGGCTCGGCGAGTTTGGAGCGCCTTAAAGAGTATAGCCGATTGGTTGATAAGATTTTTGTCATCGTCTGGACCCTTAAAAAAGAAGAGCCGATAATCTGGCAAGATAAGCTGTTCGTTTATCCGACCAATTCCTGTTGCCGGTTGTTTTATTATTTTGATTCCTTCAGATTAGCAAGAAAAATTTTGAAAAAAGATAAGATAGATCTGATATTCACCCAGGATCCTTTTGAAACGGGGCTGGCCGGCCGGCTTATCGCCGCCAGGAATAATTTGAAATTACAGATTCAGATCCATACGGATTTTTTAAGCCCGTATTTCCGGCGGGAGTCATTTTTGAACATTTTGCGCGTTCGTTTGGCGAAATTTTTGTTGCCCAAGGCCGACAGCATCCGGGTCGTGTCGCAAAGGATCAGGAATTCTCTAAAAGCTGCAAGCTATAAGCTAAAAGCTGAGCCCGTGGTTCTGCCGATCTTTGTTGACGCCGAAAGGATCAAAAACACTCCAATAAAAACAAATTTAAAGCAGAAATATCCGCAGTTTGACCGGGTGATCCTGGCGGCCGGCCGCTTGAGCCGGGAGAAAAATATCGGTTTGGCGATCGAAGTGATGAGAGAAATAGTCAAAAAATATCCCAAAACCGGGTTAATTATCGTTGGATCCGGCCCGGAAGAAGCTGATTTAAAATTTAAAATTAAAAATTTAAAATTACGCGATAATATTGTGATGGAAGCGTGGACCGACGATCTGGCCTCATACCTTAAGACCGCGGATTTGTTTCTGGTCACTTCGAATTACGAAGGCTGGAGTATGGCGGCGGTGGAGGCGCTGGCGGCTGGGTGTCCCGTGGTGATGACGGATGTGGGCTGCGCGGGGGAGCTTATCGTAAATGGCGAAAGTGGGCTGGTTGTCCCGGTAGGCAGCGGGGAAAGACTAGTCGAGGCTATATTAAAAATTTTTGAAAATGAAAATTTAAGAAAAAAAATTAAGAACAACGCCATTCCGATATTTAACTGGCTGTTAAATAAAGAACAGACAATGGAGCTATATAAAAAATCTTGGGAAATAGCGGCGGCTAGCAAGCCGTAAATTTGTCAGTGGCGGGCTTATTCTTTTTGGGATTTTATTCGCGCGAGTCGTTTCCATCGTATGTAAAAATAATAATTAAATGATCACTATGAAAAAAGCTTTAATTACCGGTATAACCGGTCAGGATGGCGCTTATTTATCTAAATTTTTATTGGACAAGGGATATGAAGTTTTTGGACTAGTCAGGAGGACAGTTAACAGGAAATTCGAGAATTTGGAGTATTTGGGCGTAGCGGATAAAGTTAATTGTATCGACGGGGACCTCGCTGACGAATCTTCATTGATCAACGCGGTAAAAAGAATTTATCCCGATGAGGTTTATAATCTAGCCGCGCAATCTTTTGTGGGTACTTCTTGGGATCAGCCGATGGTAACCTGTGAAATAAATAGTATGGGGGTATTGAGATTACTTAATGCGATAAAAATTTGCTGTCCTACGGCTAAATTTTATCAGGCCTCAACCAGCGAGATGTTTGGCAATGTGCATGAAAAGGGCATCCAAGATGAAGAAACGCCCTTTCATCCTAGGAGTCCCTATGCCATTTCTAAGCTTTTCGCTTACTGGATGACTATTAATTACCGAGAAAGCAATAATATGTTTTGTTCGAATGGCATCCTTTTTAATCATGAGTCGCCTATTAGAGGCAAGGAATTTGTTTCTAGGAAAATTACCGATGGTGTGGCTCGTATTAAACTGGGTTTGGCCAAAGAGATACGCTTGGGTAACTTAGACAGCGAGCGGGACTGGGGCTTCGCAGGGGACTATATTGAAGCCATGTGGCTTATGTTGCAACAAGATAGGGCGGACGATTTTATAGTTTCTACAGGTAAAACGCACAGCATTAAGGATTTTCTTGATCTGGCCTTCGATTATGTGGGTATTAAAAACTGGCAGCCATATGTAAAAATAGATCCTCTATATAAACGCCCGGCAGAATTATTCACCTTGCAGGGCAAAAATAATAAATCTAAAAAAATATTGGGGTGGAAACCGAAGGTGACCTTCAGCGGATTGGTCAAAATGATGGTCGATGCCGATTTAAAAAGATTAAGTGGACAAATATGAAGGATATCATTTTAATACCCACATATAATGAAAGGGAAAATATAAAAGTTATCGTATCTGAAATTTTTAATATTTTTCCAGAAGTTAAGATACTGGTGATTGACGATAGCTCTCCCGACGGAACCGCTGCCGCGGTAAAATATTTAATGGAAAAATATCCCAATCTTTCTTTGCTCGAGCGCCGGTATAAAACCGGCTTGGGTAATGCTTACAAGGATGCCATGAGCAGGGTTATTAAGGATAAGGGGATCCGGTCAATTATTACGATGGATGCCGACGGATCGCATAGCGCGGAGTATCTAAGGGATTTTTTTATCAAAAATCAGGACATTGATTTAATCATTGGTTCGCGCTATGTCGGCGGAGGCGGAATTGAAAATTGGGAAAGATGGCGCAAGGAGTTGAGTCGATTCGGCAATTTATATGTTAAATTACTGACAGGGCTCCCAATTAACGACTTTACGGCCGGCTTTATGTGCATTAAAAGGGAGTTTTTAGAAAAATTAGACTTAAATAAGATCGGCTCATCCGGCTATTCTTTTTTGATAGAACTAAAATTCTATCTAATCCACGAATTTAATGCTAGCGTTTATGAGTCGCCGATAATTTTTAAAAGCCGGCGGGAGGGCGAGTCAAAATTATCGAGACAGATTATCAAAGAAGGGTTAAGGGCTCCTTGGCGCTTATTTTTTAAAAGAGTAAAAAAATGGAAGAAAAAATAATTTGTCCTGTTTGCCGCTCGGAAAAGAATTGGTTTTATTGTGAAAAAAATAAACATAAATTGTATCGTTGCCAAAACTGCAGCTTGCTTTTTGTCTATCCGGTTCCTTCGGATTTAAAAAATATCTATAATAAAGAATATTTTAAAAATGAATCCGGGAGAGGCAAATTCGGTTATTCTGACTATGATCAAGACAAGGAGCCGATGAGAGAGGAATTTATATCTCGTATAAAAGAGATAGAGGGACTAGTCGGCGGAAGACATCTTTTTGACATGGGGTCGGCTACCGGTTATTTTTTAAGCTTAGCCAGGGATCGCGGTTGGCAGACAGCCGGAGCGGAAATTTCATGCTATGCGGCTGACATAGCAAAAAAAAGAGGGCATGAAATTTTTTACGGAATATTCCCGGAAGCTATTATTGAAAAAAAATTTGATGCCATAACGATGTGGGATGTCCTCGAACATGTTAGTGACCCTAACGGTTATTTGTTGGCGGCCAATAAGATAATGAAAACAGGCGGAATATTGCTTATTAATACGATCGATGCTGGTAGCTGGTGGGCGAAATTTTGGGGTAAAAAATGGCTCTTGATCATTCCTCCCGAGCATCTGCTGTATTTTAACAGGAAGAATTTGAATATTCTGCTAAAAGAAAACGGCTTTGAAGTACTTTATTTCTTTAAGCCGGGAAAGCGATTTAGCTTATCTTATATTTTTAATGTTTTACACTCTTCGTATGGTTTTGAAATTTGTAAAAAAATATCAGGTTTTTTTAGCGGCGAGCCTTGGAGGCGTATTGCCATCCCGATTAATGTCCGGGATAATATTTGCGTAATTGCAAAAAAAACTAAAACATCGGACCATGATAATGAAAATTGAAAATAGACCCAAATTTAAATTGAATGCCGAGAATATGATCATATTATATTTAGCGGCCAGTTTTTTTGTCGGCATTTGGCACGCGCTCCCTATGCTGAATGTTATAAATGACGAGATGTATTTTACCGGAGGTGTGTTGAGGGCCATGGAAAACTATTCCATTATTCCCGCGGCGGGGGATGTGCCCTATGGAACATTGACATATATTGTTGATTATTTGGCAATCGCGGTGTTTCTAGCATTGTCCTTGCCTTTTTTTAATTTTGACATCTCTGGTCTTAAAAATTTTTTGATCCAATCTCCGGCGCCGGTTTATTTAACAATAAGATTTGTAAGCGCTTGCCTGGCTTTAGTTTTTTTATTTTTAACCAATGATATTTTAAAAAAGGAGATTGAGGACGCAAGGGCGCGGATGTTCATTTTGGTTCTATTGTTTACCAATATTATAACGACGGCAGTGCTCCACACGGGTAAGGTGTGGGTTCTGAGCACTTTGTTGGTTTTTATTTCTTTTTACTTTTTATATTGCGCAGTTTTGCATAATAAAAACGGCGAGAACATAAAAGTGAATAAAAATATTTTTTTAAGTATATTGTTTGTTTTTTTTGCGGGAGCGAATTTCCCTTTAAATATTTATGCCTTGGTAAATTTACCGCTTATCATCTTTTTTTTCGGAAGAAATAAAGAAATTATTATTAAGATTTTCAAGTATGGAATAGCCAGCCTCGGCGCTTTTTTATTGATTGTTTCTTTGAATTTTTCTGGCATAAAAGAGCAAGTCATAAGTATTTTTACGGATTATCATCCGTTACTTAATGTCGGCGACCAGGCGCGCGCAAAATCAAATCCCGGTTTTTTTGAATCCCTCGCCCTCTATTGCTGGAGATTGGCGCTGCTGTTCCCGCTTTTTATCGCTGCGGCCCTGGTATCTCTAAAAAATAAAGTAAAAAACAAAGACCTTCTGATAATGTCTTTATCTTATTTTTTCTCATATTTTTTTATAATATCCTTTGTCGCTAATTGGTCGAGAGAGCCAATTTCGATATTTAGATATCTGTTTCCTTTGGGTTTTTTTATGACATTAGCAATCGCGAGTTTCGATATAAAATTCAAGAAAAT
Source organism: Patescibacteria group bacterium (assembly GCA_028707065.1). Classification (NCBI taxonomy): domain Bacteria; species Patescibacteria group bacterium. The sequence continues at coordinate 7,575 of JAQTUZ010000033.1, forward strand.
CTTTTTTGTCATTGGCGCCGCTTCTATTATTTTTCATCTGTTTACGCTTTATTATCTGTCCATTCCCACTTCTTATAACCTCGCTTATGATTGGGTGGGGGCCAATCTTAAAAATCAAAACATAACAATAGTCAATAAAGTGCGAGCGCTTCAATTGATAAAAAACAAACAATCCTCAGCTCTTACCAAAGATGAATTTTGCGCAACTAAATGCCAAAATATCATAAATTATAATTTAAACAACGGCTTTAAACCATTAGTTCGGGATTTTGATTCAAAGGACGGTACCTTGGCTGATATAAGGGGAGAAATCTATTACATTGAAAGCGAACCGATAGTTGACGATAAAATGCAATTAGTATATTCTTCTCCTATAAATAAAAATATTTATTTGATTGACAAAAATTTAGGAAATTATTGGGATTGGAAATATCTTACGATTAAAAATTTCGGTGAAAATATTTTTATATATAAAGCTATCGATGCGCAATAGGAGCTATTTTTTATGAAAGTCATATTATTGGATATCAAGGGTGCATCGGTCAGAAAATGCATCAATAAGGATCTATCCGGCGGGATGGGTACTGGAACATGGGTTGGTGACTCTCTCGGAGCGCGGATTTTCGAGCGGGTAAAAAAAAGCAATGTGGTTTTGCCGGAAATCACAGCCGCTTATTTGTCGGCTATTTTTAAAAAATTCGGCTGGGAGGTGAAAGTAACCGATGAAGTGGAAAAATTAAATGAAAAAGCCGATTTGGTATTAGCGCCAAGCTCTATTGTCGATTGCCACCATGAATTAGCGGTAATCGGCGATCTTAGGAAAAAGGGCTATTATGTCGGAGTCTATGGCACCTTTGCTACGGCTGTGCCAGAATTTTTTTTAAACAAGGCGGATTTTATCATCAAGGGCGAACCGGAGGCAGGGGTTCTGAGGATCGTTTCAGAAAATTCATTGCCCAAAGGAGTGTTGGAAATCTCTCAGATTCAAGATTTAGATTCCTTGCCTTTCCCCGATTGGGGTCTTTTC
>JAQTUZ010000034.1 GCA_028707065.1 Patescibacteria group bacterium
CTCCTAGTTGTCGCAGTCACGACACCACCTTTTACACTTAGCATATATTTAGGGACCTTAGATTACGATTTGGGCTGTTTCCCTTTTGACCGATGAAGCTTAGCCCCCATGGTCTGACTCCCGAGTTTTAGGCCTACCATTAAGCAATCTTTTTCTGCTGCAATCCAAAAATTTCGGCTGCAAATCATTCAGCGCTCGTCGACGTATTTATTCAATACGCCTTCTCGCGCTTCATGATTTTCGCTCGAAATTTTTGAATTTCGCTACGAAAAAATTGCTTAACGGTAGGCCCTTGATTGGTATTCGGAGTTTGGTTAAGAGTAATATCTTGCGACTTACCCTCATTCAGTGCTCTACCCCCAATCATAAACACTCGAGGCTAGCCCTAAAGCTATTTCGAGGAGAACCAGCTATTGCCTAGTTCGATTGAAATTTCATCCCTAACCACAAGTCATCCCCTAGTGTTGCACGGCTAGTGGGTTCGGCCCTCCATCCGTCTTTCGACGAACTTCAGCCTGCCTGTGGTTAGATCACCAGGCTTCGGGTCTTATACGCGCGACAAACGGGCTATTAACCCTCGCTTTCACTACGCCTCCTCCAGCCCCAGTTTTACAATTAAACAAGAAAATATTTTATCCCGAGATTAATTTTTTATTAACTTCAGATGTTTTACTTGATTATGAAACTGGGGCTGGATTAGGCAAGCCGCGCACAATAAACTCGTTGGCTCATTCTTCAATAGGCACGCCGTCACCCCTCACCATTTTTTACGAAACATCTAAAAAGTTTTTCAAACTAAATATTAGTTTAAAAAAATGCTTTTTAAAATATTCACGAAAAATGGTGAGGGGCTCCGACTCCTTATAAGTATATGGTTTCAGGTACTATTTCAACTCCCTCACCGGGATGCTTTTCACCTTTCCCTCACGGTACTAGTTCACTATCGATCATAAAAAGTATTTAGTCTTGGATCATAGTCGACCCGGATTCACGCGGGATTTCACGAGTCCCGCGCTACTTAAGAATAATAAAGACGGTTCAATAATGCGTGTCGCGTACGGGGCTATCACCCTCTTTGGCCTAGCTTTCCAGCTAGCTTCTGCTACACATTACCGCATCCCGCTTCGTCCATCCCAAGGGACAAAAGATACTATTCTTGCAACTACCCGCGAACATGTGGACTTGGATCCTTCCTAATCCCATACCCGAAGGCACAGGATTATTCAGTTCGCGAGATTTAGACTGGTCCCCTTTCGCTCGCCACTACTCGGGGAATCATCCAGCCCCAGTTTTGAAAAAAATTATTTTCTAATTAAAAGCTTGATGATCTTTATCAAGTTTTTAAAAAATAAAATTATTTCGCTCAAAACTGGAGCTGGATTTTTTATTAATTTCTTTTCCTCCGGCTACTAAGATGTTTCAGTTCACCGGGTAATCTCCCAGCCCTAGTTTTTGGAAAAAAATTAATTTTTTTCCAAAAACTAGGGCTGGACATCCTGTCTTCAACAGGATAGGTTTCCCCATTCGGAAATCCTCGGATCAAAGATTGCTTGCCATCTCCCCGAAGCTTATCGCAGGCTGCTACGTCCTTCATCGTCTTTTTATGTCAAGGCATCCACCATACACCCTTAATGAGATTTTCCCACATCCTTATTTCCAAGTGTCCGTCGCTAAGGGCTCTTTTGTTTCTAGATTTCAAATTTTGAGGAAATTTTTTCAAAAATCTTTGAAGCGATATGACTATATCGTTGAAAAAATTTTTGAAAAAATTTACCGAAATTTGAGATTTAGAACAAATATGGCTCTTGGCGACGGACGCTGGAGGATGTGTTTGCTCATTTTTACTTCTTCTAATTTATATTAACTAAACTAAAAAGTGATTTAGTTCATTAACAATATTTGGACTTTATTTAGACCTCTTCTTATATTTTTTCTTTACCTCTTTGCCCCGCGAACTCGCAGGACAAAAATTATCTAAGTATTCAGTTGTCAAAGTTCTTTACATACGGGTCTCGAGTCGGATATCTTTTCGGTCTAAATCTTTATCTTTCGGCAAATTTCGCCAAAAAATTTTTTCGCCGATGAATCACATCACCCAAAAAATTTTTTGCAAAATTTGCTCGAAATCTAAAAAATTTATACTCGAAAGAATATCCGACTCGAGACCCTATCAGTATTTCTGAAAACAATTTTAAAAAATTATTTTCAAAATTCTAATATCGTCAAAAAAATGTTCGTTGCATTGCTGTTCGTAAGTATTCGGATATTTCGTAGGTTCGGATTATATTTTAGTGTTCAAAAAAACCGCCTTCAAGCGGTCAGCAAAACTTGCGGGCAAGTCATTTGTTAACTGCTTGAAATAAGAGAAGTTAATAAGCGATTTATCATAGAGTTTTCGTTAGTTTTGCGATGTTTTAAATTATACATTATTAAAAATATATGTCAAGAGAAAACTGATCGCGGTGAATTATTGATTTTAGTGGCAAAATTTTGCTTAAATTTAGCCAAAATAAAAACAGGAGTAATTTTACCCCTGTTTGGTTCAATTCATAGAAAAAACGCTATTTTTTGGGATTGAAGAACCCGTCCAAATAATCCACAGCTTCCTCGGCGCGTGTTGCCGGATGAATGAAGTTGTCTTTGGACGGAATTAAAAAATCCAGCTGGCGCAGAACAGGATCATTCCCTTTGACAATCAGTACGACCGGCCGCAATAATTTTTCGTCATTTCTTTGCAACAGTTCCATCCGCTGGACTTCGTTGGCCAGTAGGAGCTCGACTGCTGTCCCGCTCGCACCTTGCGGCGAAAAAGAAATGAAAGCGTCAGCGGCCATCAGGTCGCTTAAGCGCTGCGGCAAATTGGGAGCGAATTTTATCCGGCTCAAATCCTTTACCAAGCTTTGTTCTTCCCCGCTGAACCCGATGCCGAAAGTTTCCCCGCCCCGAGTTTGACAGCCGAACAATACCGCGCCCATCACGCCAACGGGACGACCGCCGCTCATAACCACATAATCTTTTTCAGCCAGCAACTCGCCAAGGCGATAGGCCTCGTCATACCTCCAATCACCAGCTACGCATCGGCTGGGACCAAATACGGCCACGGTTTTTTTTAATTTTTTAACGTCCATCTTTATCCCCCTTCCTGTTTTCTGTTTTTAGGCCAATTTTAAAAAGTGCGACTTAACACTGTAATATTAATTTAGTAATCTGTAAAGAGGGGCGCAAAAAAGCGGACTTGAAAGCCCGCTTAAAAAATCCGATAATATTTTAACTACAGCGCGCCCAAACTTTTCAGCTGCGTGTGGGCGATTTCCTCGCTGATCAGACCAGCTTTCATAAGATTGCGCAGGTCGCGTTCGGCTGAAATCATTCCCGACTCTTGCCCTGATTCGATCACGCTCTGGATCTGGGCGATCTTATTTTCGCGGATCAAGTTGCCCACGGCGGCATTTCTCACCATTATCTCCCGGGTGGCGATTCGTCCGCCGCCGACTCGCGGCAAGAGGCGCTGGGAGATCACCATTTCCAAAGTCATGGAGAGCTGAGTCCTGACTTGCCCTTGCTGATCCGGAGGGAAAACATCGATGATGCGATCGATCGATTGCGCGGCGTTATAAGTATGCAAAGTGGCCAGAACCAAATGGCCGGTTTCCGCCAAGGTGATAGTCGCGGCGATAGTTTCCAGATCGCGCATTTCGCCGACCATGATCACGTTCGGATCCTGGCGCAAAGCGTGTTTCAGGCCGGATTCAAAAGACGGGATATCGCTCCCTAACTGGCGCTGGATGATCAAACTTTTATTGGGCTTGAATAAAAATTCGATCGGATCCTCGAGCGTGATTATTTTGCGGCTAAAGTTATCGTTAATGTAAGAAATTATCGCCGCCAGCGTCGTGGACTTGCCGCAACCGGTCGGACCGGTCACTAAAATCAGCCCGCGATTCTTATCAACCATCTCCCTGACGATTTCCGGCATACCCACGCTTTCCATCGTCGGCGATTCTTTATTGATGATTCTCGCCGCCAAACCCACATTTTCCTTTTCAAAATGAATGTTGACGCGAAAACGAGTGTCATTAACAGCATAACTGAAATCCAAATCGCGGTTCTCTTCAAACATCTGTTTTTGCCTTTCGGTGAGAAGCGAAAAAACCATTTCCTGCATTTCTTTCTTGATCAACTGGGAAAACTTATTAAGCGGCACCAAATTGCCGTCGATCCTTAAAACCGGCAGCAAGCCGACGTTCAAATGCAAGTCGGAAGCTTTTTTGTCGATGGCGATTTGAAAAAGGTCTTTTATGTTCATTTGTTTAAAAAATAAATTTTATTTTTTATTTAAAAAGGTTTGTTCAATGAATAACGGAAATTTGAAATTAGAAATTTGAAATTTTTAGCCCAATTTCCAATTTCAAATTTCCAATTTCATCTTACCATCCTTTTACCTCCAGTCCGGCCTTCGCTGCTTCCACCTCCGCTTCTTGTTTGGACGAACCGTGGCCGGTAGCGATGAGTTCTTCGGAAACGTATAAGCCAATATCGAAAATCTTGGCATGATCCGGGCCTTCCTCTTTTAAGACGCGATAATGCGGAGTGATGCCGAATTTTTCCTGGGAAATTTCCTGAAACTTTGATTTAGGATCAAAATACAATTCGTTCTTCAAGATATAATCAAGCTTAGTGACGATCTTATTGGTAATGAATTCTTTGGCCTTCTCTGTCCCCTGATCCAGATAGATCGCGCCGATCAAAGCTTCGACCGCGTCAGCCAAAATGAATTGCCGCGCTTTGGAATTCGCATCTTTAGCTTCACCGCGGGATAAAAGCAGGTTGTCTTCGATCGCCAGTTCCTCGGCGATGGTCGCGAGCATCTTGGCGTTAACTAAGCTGGCGCGCCAATTGGTCAATTCCCCTTCCTGCTTCTTGGGATATTTAAGATAAAGGAATTCCGTGACGATCAATTCCAAGACCGCGTCGCCCAAAAATTCCAAACGCTCGTTGTGGTCGAGATAAAAATCCGAATGTTCATTAAGATAGGAACGATGGACCAGCGCTTGCTGCAAAAGGTCCTTGTTCTTGAAGTCGGTTCCCAGCCGTCCTTCCAGTAACGAGAGATCGCTCATAGTGGCATGTTTGCCAGATTATTAAATTGCAAAATTGCGCGTCGCAATATGGCGATTTAACAAGCAGGCAAGATTAATTAATTTTAAAAATTGAAAATTATTGTTGCGGTAAATTTTTATCATCGGCTAAAACTGGTGCCGGCTCAGCCGGCTCATTGCTCGTTTTATTCTTCCAATTCTGCATAAAGGGCGCGAATTGCATCGCCGAGGGTCGTTCGCGGATTTTTTTCCCGCCAAGCCTTCGCTTCACTCACCCAGTTTCTTCCTTGCTTTTTGTATTCTTCTCTGAGCAGCTCTTGCATCTGTTTTTCTTCATCATCAAGGCGCGCCGAACCACCTGACATAATATGCTCCCCAAATCCTTTTTCAAGTTCCGCTGGTTCCATTGGTATCTTCTCCATATAATATTATTTAACCTGAATTGGCTCCGGCAGAATCTCTCCGCCGGCTGGCGGAGGATTCTGCCGCCTTGGCGTATTAACGTCAGAATCCCCTAACGGGAGATTCTGACGAGGCCAATTTTTGACGAGGCCAATTTTTATTATATGCTTCAATGCCCCTAATAAGGTGAAGTGATGTTTTTATATAATAAAGCAAATAATTGAAAAGGATATATTATTATTCTTATCAGAACCATGAGTATGGTCCACGTAACCTCTCCGAAGAAGAGAATACCGCAGATAGTCAAAGCGGCCAAGATAAAAGCGGTGTAGCCGAATTCATTTGATAAATAATTAAATTTGGTATCTTTGGTGCGTTTAAAATAGTAGATGATAAAATTTACGGCCTCAGCAATGGCGGCAAGAATCAAGATGATAATAATCAAAAAAATAAACGCTAAAAATTCTATTCCGGGACCTAGTATACCAGCAAACATGTCTTGGCGCATAAATTTATTTTGAAGGGTGTTCCTCGGCAGAAATAGTTTCTTCTGTCGGTTTTTCGGCGGGTTTTTCGCCGCGGATTTTTTGTTCCTCGGTCAATTCGTTCTTGAACATCGCGCCCAGGACGCCGTTGACGAATTTGCCGGAGGATTCGCCGCCGAAAGCTTTGGCGATCTCGATCGCTTCGTTAATTGCCACTTTAGGAGGTATGTCTTCGCGGCACAATAATTCATAAGCACCGATGCGCAAAATATTCCGATCAACGATCGTGATCTGCTCGAGCGGCCAATCGGTCGCGTATTTAGTTATCAGTCCGTCGATCTTATCAATATTATCCATCACGCCTTTGACGGTTTCGGTGACAAAACCGTGGTCGTCAAAACCTGGCGCGAAATTTTCAAAATTGTTTTTGATCAAATCAGAAAAACTCACGTCCTTTTTCCGGCCGTTAAAATCCCAGGTGAACAGAGTCTGCATGGCCATCGTTCGAGCCAAGTGGCGGTTGGACATATTGATATAAATTTCACCCAGAGGGTGATCAGCCTTTGGCTGAAAAAATGCAAAATTAAAAATTATTTTTTCATCGCAACGATTACAATTGTCGCAATAAATCCTAAAATTGCGCTACAGAGAAACCCAAACAAATACTTTTTGCCGATTTGTCGATATTTTCTTATAAAAAGAAAAGTGACTGCAACGAAAAAACTTAACTCTGACAAACCCTCCCAAAGACCGACAATTGGTGACTTTAATAAAACCAATAATCCAGCAATTATTGGAACAAGGAATCCGACTATGAAATACATTTTTTCCTTTTTCTTTGTATTTTCTGGCGTTGGCATTTTGGAAACATCAACGCTATTTGTATTTTGTTCCATAAATTTTTTTAATTCCAAAAAACAAAAAAACCAAGGGGATTATTTTCCCTTAGTCTTTTTGGATTTGACTTTCACTTTGACGGCTTCGCGGCCCTTATAGGTTCCGCAAACTGAACAGGCGCGATGCGGTTCAACTGCTTGTCCGCATTTTGAGCAAGTATTTAACTTGGTCTTTTTTAAAGCAAAGTGAGAAGCTCTCGCTCTTACCGAACTTTTTGGTCTTCTTTTTGGCGGTACTGGCATAAAATTAAGTAAAAAGTTTCCGCCAAAGGCGGATCCGCCCTGGGCGGAAAAAATTATAAATGATTATTTTTCTTATATTCAAAGAATAACTTAAAAAAGGGCGAAAGTCAAGAATAATAGTGTTAAACAAAAAAGCATAAAAACAGCGGAGCGGAACGCGGACGATTTGTCCGGGATTTTTAATTTCTGGCCGACTCAAATATTTTTATGCTTTTTGTCGCTTGCTCTATCTTATTTGGCTTTCAGCTGAAATTTAACGTAAGCGATCGTCCGGACCAAAGCCGTTTATGGCCAATTTTTGTTTGATCTTGGCCACCACGTCATCAAGCTTCCAATTAGTTTTGACCATAAAATCCTGGACGCCATGCTTGATCGCCTCTTCGATTTGCGGACCATAAGCGACATTAGTCAGAAGAATGACCGGCGTGGCGACGAATTTTTTTTCCTCGCGTAATTTTTTCAGCATGGTTACGCCGTCCATTTTCGGCATCAAAACATCCAATAAAATAAGGTCGGGATCTTGCGTTAAAGCTTTGTGCAAAGCTTCTTCCCCGTCCTTAGCTTGGATGACCTTAAAACCTTCTTCAACTAATTTTTCCGTCACGATATTGAGGAGCATTAAGTCGTCTTCGGCGATTAAAATTTTTTTTCTCGGTTCGTTCATGTAATTATGTTTAATTATTTATATTAAAAAATTATTTGGGGATGGTAAAATAAAAAGTTGTTCCTATTCCGGCGGCCGATTCAAACCAAATTTTTCCGCCATTGGCCTCAACCGCCGCTTTAGTGATGAACAATCCCAAGCCGCTGCCGACTTGCGAGTTTCGGCCCCGATAAAATTTGGAAAAGACTTTGGGCTGTTCGGATTTCGGGATCACCGGTCCGTAATTGCGGATGCTAATAACATATTTTCCCTTGCTCGCTTTGATCAGAATATCGATCTTGCCGTTTTTCGGCGCAAAATTGCAGGCGTTATTTAAAATATTGTTAAGCGCCACGGAAAAAAGCAGCGGATCAATAACCAGCCGCTTGATTTTGGCCGGTATGATTAAATTGATTTTTTGGCCTTTCTTTTCCAAGCTGGGCCGGCATGATCTGATGGCGTCTTGCAACAGCGCCAAAATGTCAACTGATTTTTTATAAATAGACAGCCTGCCCGCCTCGATCCGCGCCACGTCCAGGAGGCCGTTCACCAAGCCGATCAATCGTTCGTTGGAAATAGCCAAATCGCGCAGATACCTTTTTTGCTTATCGCTTAGGCCTTGGGTTTGCGACGACATTGTTTCCAAAATCCATTTTGACGCCGAAAGCGGGGTGCGCAGCTGGTGCGATGCCAAAGAAAGAAAATCGCTTTTAGCCTGATCCAGCGCTTTTTCTTCGGTGATGTCCCGAAAAACATTAATGGCCCCGATCGTTTCCCCTCCTAAAATAACCGGCGCTACCGCCCGAGAGACC
>JAQTUZ010000035.1 GCA_028707065.1 Patescibacteria group bacterium
ACAATGGCTAAAGTTGAGCTCGACGAAGGAGGAAAGTTAAGATGTCGGATACTCCGCCAGACAGAGAACCGGTTATTCTGATTTGGAAATGCACCAACTGTCTTGCCAGGGGGCCGATAGACGAGGGTTTGGAATTCCCTCGCTCGACCTGTCCGGGTTGCGGAAAGGAGACCGCAATCAGGCGAGTAGGCAGGCAGGGGGAGCTTTTAATCAAGGCCGCCTAAAACAAGAAGGGCGTTCACGACAGTGAACGCCCTTAAACTGTAAATTATTATTGGAGCGCTGCGCGCCAGATCTATGTGGTCCACAATAATTTTTTGGCTATTTCACAAAAAAAGGGCCACCGGAAAAGATCCCGGTGGCCTTGTCAGTAGAGGCAGCGTAAAACGCCGCAAATGAATGGTGTGAGGCTCTTGCACAGCCCCAACCAACTGCTCCCAATATACCAAATCAAGGATATTGGCGCAATTGATTTAGATATGGAGCGCTACGCGCCAGATCTATGTGGTCGCAAATATTTTGCTCGTCGTCACTCGCAAAATTTCGCCGACCGCGGCTCGCCCGTTTCGCTTGGAAGCGAAACATGGCTCCGCCCTCACAAAAGCGGAAAAGACTGGAGCAGTCCAGTCTTTCCGAAAGCCCGCTTTTGTGATCAAATCCTATCCTTTGCTCGAACCTATTTTGAAAAGAATGAAGGGAAAGGTTAGCGCTGCGCGCTCCCGCCCGCCGGCCTGCTGGCCGGCCACCGCCTGCGCCCCTGACCCGTGCTCGAAAGCATTTTTTTTGCGGGGGGGGGTATTGCGGTTTCGGAACGGTCCAGGGGCTAGGCGGTTACCCCGGCTTGACCCTAGAGAAGAAGCGAATCGGGGCTCTCGCTTCTTCTTCCGGTCCGGCGCCGGGGTTCGGGCGGAAGCGCTTCCCTTCAAGAGCGCGTGGTATATGTCCGGTTGGCCTGCCAGATCGCACCCTTGGCATCCGCCGTCGGGCATTTCCGCTAGGGCTACTCGCGCCTATCCTGCTCGGTGTGCGCCCTTAGGCCACTTGAGGGCGGCCAGGCGCACTCTTTATGGGGAGAGGGCGAACCCTCTCCCCAGCTCCTCCTCGCCTCGACAGGGCTCGGCCGACCGGAGTCGCCAACCCCTCTCCCTGTTTCCACCAGCGGTGTTAGTTAACCCGCTACGCTTCTTTAATATTCTGTGCCTTCGACCACGGCGGCGCTCATTTCATCAGGCCAGCCTTAGCGGAAATGCCCTTCGTCGTCTGCGGGGTGCTTTGTTGGTGCGGATCGAAATACAGAGTGTGCTTGCCCCAGCCCGCCGGAGTACCGGCGGGCTCCCACCCATGCGCGCACCACGGACGGAAAGAGGGGGCTCCCAAAATATGGAAAAAATTTACGGTTAATGTTAAAATACAAGGGTACTTTGATAATTAACCCTCCTAATCCATTGTCATAAATGACAATTTCCCTAATTGGGAACTATTCCTGCCTGTCCAAAACCATTAATGTAAAACGCAACACGGTTCTTCGTGATTGAATGATTATCCGATAAGCGATATACATAAATGTTTATATGACTGTAATTAATTGTTATCTTTAAGCTGAAGAAATTTAGCTTAGAATGGTCGAAAAATTAGCAAAGTATAATTTTTTCGGGAGGGTTTGTGGGTTTTTCCACCGATCTTTCCGAGCCGAGACAAAGTGAAAGAATTCAATAAGAAGCTTAAGTCTTTTGGGGATCTCCTCAAAAACTTGCTCACGGTTCTTTCTGGGGTCTCATCTTTAATTCCATGGGTAAAAGCAATTTTACGCGTAGTTAGAGATATTCTTCAGTACTACCACTGGAAAACATCGTCTTTACCCTTAAGGCGATGTTTTATTTTATGAAAAAAATTATCACTCACAGAAAAATAAATAAGGATATTTCTACTCTAGACCAGTTGGTCTCAATTTTGGAGATTGATAAGATTATTTTTAGTAAAATTTTGCGAACAGCTCCACTTCTTTATAAACAGATTGCCCTATCAAAGAAAGACGGTAGCTATAGAAATATTAATGCCCCACGACCTGACCTAAAGTTGATCCAGAGGTTAATTTTGGACAAGGTTTTTTCTGGCATTAAATTGCCACCATGTGTGTATGGTTTGTCAAAAAACCGCTCCATTATTGAAAATGCAAAATATCACTCCAGGAGCGATTATTTGTTAAATTTAGATATTAAAAATTTCTTTCCGAGCGTACATTTTGAAAAAGTAAAACAAATTTTCCAAGATATCGGTTTAGGAAAAATCTCATCTGATCTGTGTAAATTAACAACACTTAATTATGAGCTTCCACAGGGTACGCCAACAAGCCCATTCCTCGCAAGTCTTGCTTTAAACAACCTCGATTATCGGCTTACAAAGCTGGCTGAATCTAATCATCTTCTTTATACCCGATACTTTGATGATATCTGTTTTTCGGGAGACAGGCGAATTAAAGCACTGGAAGAAAGTATAAAAGGAATTATTAAAGAGGAAGGCTACCGTGTCAAAACATCAAAGAGGCAACTTTTTGAAAAAGGAGCTGTAAAAGAAATTAATGGTATCTTAATCACCGAAGGAAAATTATCGCTCAAAAGTACGGCCGATTTATTTGCATATCTGAATGAGCTAAAAAGTGAAGGCTTATCCCAATTAAAAAGCGACAACCCAGAAAAAGAGTGCCATTCACTCAGAGGCAAAATTTCTTTTTTAAAGCAAATAGACAGAAAAATGGCTTCAAGAATGGAGAACGTTTTTTGCTTGATAAAATGGTAACTTTAATTTCTCACCACGCACAAAAAAATAATAGAGAGGAAGATCCTCCAAGCCTAACATTTATTAATTAAATTTTTATATTCTGGATAATTTTCTTTAACTATTGTTTTCCACTCGGCAGTTTCATTTTTTCCACTTAGATCAGTCTTTCCGTACACAAGCAAAACATGGACAACCGGCATAATTTTATCTACTGCCACAATGCACCGATTTCCCGAGGACTTACGAGATTCTTTCGTGCCCGCAACTCGAAATTCGGTTTTGCAAATATCTATTTGTGCTGAACAGATGATTTTTTCGGCTATCTCTGTTTCAAAAAGAGAGTCCATTCTTTTGAACTCTTCTATAATAGCTCGCCAGGTGACATCCCAAGCGCTCTTGTACTTCTTTTTGAAGTTTTTTAGAAAATGCCGCTCGGCAAAATCTGCAACTTGCACCGAATAATTAGTAAACATGGTCCGGGTCTTCCTGAGTGATCAGTTCATACGGGATAATTTCGTCGGGCAAACAAATTTTATATGGTAGCTGGTTATGCGTAAAATTGACAATCTCCTGCGTTTTTTTGTCTTTCCATTTGCCAGCAATATCGCCGATTAAATTAATCTCGTCTTTTTCAAGTTCATTAAGTTTTTCTCGCTTTGATTCTTGGCTTTCGGATATTAAGATATATTCACCCTTCCGATTAATCAATATTCTGCCTTCTGATTCCAATTCATCTACAGCCCGGAAATACATATCAGGCACTGGGCCATATTGAAGACGGCGGTACTGCATACCGCTCATACTTTTTAGATTATCGTAGTACCAGGCAAAGTCCGCTAAGTACAACAATTTAGCCAATTTGGTTTTGGTAACTTGCCCGTCATTAGACACACCCCCACGCAAATACGCGAGGATCATATGCTTGTATTTTTCGTATTGCGGGATGGAAGAACACAATAATTCATTAACGCTAATACCAAACAGACCCGCCAGCTTTTCTGCTTCAGGTACGGCTAAATCACGCTTGCCCTGCTCGACGGCAATATATGACGCACGTGAAATTTTGAGGCGGTCGGCTATCTCTAACTGAGAAAGCCCCCTGTCTTTCCTGAGGGTTTTTATAAATGAGGCATATTGATTAGCCATGCGATTAGTATATCTCAAGGTGTCAAATTAGTCAACATTAAATGTTGGAATTTTTGACACTATTATGCTATAATAAAGAGCAGATAGGAAACAGTTTGCGGCCGTAACCTATCTGAGAAATATCTTTTTGCTTCTTTGGGATATTTCGGCTAAATCTGTATCAATAACTATGCAACATTATTGTAACAGACTTAGATCATTTAATAAATAAGGGGATAACTATAGTAAATTGGCTACATACATTCTAAGGAAGGACTCTCAACTTAAATACTATTGGATATTAAAGTCGGACAATAATCAAAAGATCATTTCGAGAAGTAGTGAATCTTATGAAACCCGTTCCGGTGCAAAAGATTCAATAGAATGGGTCCGAGTTAATGCGAAAGAGGCTGGCTTGAAAGACGAAGCGTAGATTAGAAAGAACGAGTCCGCAACTCGTTCTTTTTTAACTCTGTTTGAATCGTATGAGCACTAGTTGATATCTTCTTTTATTCTCGCAATAGTAAACTCATTTATGGCAAGCCACCTTAGAGAAACTTTATTTCCCGCATATTTATTTCGTAAGTGTCGGTTTATTTGTTCTAATGTAGATATTTTGTCTATATTAACATCATTCATTACTCTCCCATTCTCGTTAACTTCTTTATTTAAAAGAAGGAAGTCTAACTCTTCTTCATCCAGCATGTTCATTCTTGCTACTAGGTCAAGGAGGATTTGGTCTTTGTATATTTCTATTTGATCCATAAATTATTTCGAAAGAACATTGATTATAATGAGGCCAAGCACAAACACTCCGATAGCTGTCCATATACCCCAAGAAAGGGCAACGACACTTAACGCAATAACTATAAACCATTTTGTTTTCTTGCTCATTCCACCAGATTGGTTTATTTTGGTTGTTTTACTACTCGCTTCGTTTTCCTTTGGGAATTCCATATAGCTTTCGGGTTTACCAAATAATTCTTCGGAAAGCGGGTCGCGTTTTTTTGCAAGATCCTCCTCCTCTTCATTAGCTTTGTTTAATAAGACAGCAACGGCTGCCATTTGCTCAAAAAATGGTTCACTGGTTGAAATATTTCCACTAACATCGCCCTTCTTTTCAAGAACAAGTTTAGGAAGAAATTCATCTAAATCTATACTATTTTTTACAGCCGAAATCGCATGAGTACGGCTTGTATAAAGATCTTTAGTGAAATGTATCCACTCCTTAGTTGTGTTAAGAAGCTTTGATAAACCAGGATCGTTCTCAAGTACTTTCTGATTTTTTACTACTGCAGAGTCAATGTCATGGTAAATTTTTTCAAAGTCACGTAATTTTCGATGGATAGTTTCATGTCTTTCCATTAACTGTTTTTTATACAAATATTCTCTATTTGCATCAATAATTTTAAGAACCGTTTCGGCTTTCTCTATGCGCTCAGACGGACTCCATTTTTTAGGATCAACTAGATCTGTTGTTACACCGTCAACTACGGTTTTGTATTCGTTTTCAACACCTTTATCAAAATATACAGTTAATGCTGCCCGTTGCATTATAATTTCCGTTTCAATTTCCTGGCCAAGAGGCATGATTTTACCTGCAGAATGAGCAAGCTGATCTAAAGAGTCCATTTCGTTTTGAAGATTATCCAAATTTTCTTTTTCTTCTGGTTTCATGTGTTCTACCAACATTTTTTCAATAGAACCATGAATTGTTTTCCAGACGACTTGATCTGGAGTAAGTTGGTCATCGGATTTTTCGATATCTGTACGTTTTTTTGCATATAACTTAAGCTCGTACAGTTCTTTCATGGTCATCTCTTTCTTCCCAAGAGTAATGGCCGTAAATTCGTCGTAAGCTCTCTGAGCTGCTCCCTGATCTTCAGGAAGGACATTTTTAAGTGAAGTAGGGATATCCTCAACACTGACTTGTATATTATTGTCACTGGCCATAAATTATTTTTTTATAAAATAGTTAATATCTTTATTATAAATCTTCGCAAAGGTTTGAAGCTCAACGACATCAACTCGTTGCTGTCCTGACTCCACATTTGAGATGTGAGATTGTGGACGCCTTAACTTCTTTGCAACCTCGGTTTGCGTCAATCCTGCCTCCTCACGGGCCTTCCTTAATCGCTCGACGAAATAGGCGTATTCCTTTGTCCTAATTGATCTTGTCATAATACTACTATGGTCTATCTAAATATTCAATATCCAAAGTTTGGATATTGTGATAAACTTAAAATCGAATCCGTTCCGAAACCGCAATACCCCCCCCCGCAAAAAAAATGCTTTCGAGCACGGGTCAGGGGCGCAGGCGGTGGCCGGCCAGCAGGCCGGCGGGCGGGAGCGCGCAGCGCTAACCTTTCCCTTCATTCTTTTCAAAATAGGTTCGAGCAAAGGATAGGATTTGATCACAAATTGAAACTTCTTCCGGCTGGAGCAAAAAATCGGTGGGCGCCGACGGCGCTGGGTGGGAGGACGAAACGAATTCCAGCTTGCGGGTGCGGGCGAATTGGGAGGGCGGGCTAGAAACAGAAATGAGATCTTAATAGTTTTCTTTGTTTGAAGCCAAAATCATGTCCAAACCAAAATATTTTCTCTATGCTCGCAAATCAACCGAGGACGATGACAAACAGGTGATGAGCATCGAAGCGCAATTATTTGAACTGCGAGAGTTTGCGCTCCGAGAAAATCTTGAAATTCTAGGGGAATTTCAAGAGTCGAAAAGCGCCAAGAGCCCCGGCCGGGAAATCTTTGGCGTAATGATGGCTAAAATAGAGAAAATGAAAGAGGGTGTCGGTATTATAGCCTGGCATCCTGACCGCCTGGCGCGCAATAGTATAGATGGCGGGCGCATCATTTACGCCGTAGATACCGGCCCGATCGTCTCTTTGCGCTTCCCCACCTTTTGGTTTGAACCCACTCCGCAAGGTCTCTTTATGCTTCAAGTGGCGTTCGGCCAAAGCAAGTATTACTCCGACAATTTAAAGCAAAATGTGGAGCGCGGTATGCGCCAAAAACTGCGCCGGGGTGAATGGCTGACGAAAGCACCCTTCGGCTATGTGAATAATCCCAAGTCGCGTAACATTGAGCCGGATGTTGTGAAAGCGAAAGTTATTGTTTGCGCTTACGAGAATTACGCCTCGGGCCGCCATTCGTTTGAATCACTGGCGCATTTTTTGGCTGACCACGGTGTAACTACGAAAGCCGGTACGCCACTTGGCAAAGCTTCCGTGAAAAGGTTGCTGACTAATCGAGCATATCTCGGCTTTACTAAACATTATGAAGAATATTTTCCCGGTAGCTTTGCGCCAATTCTGTCCCCGACACTGTTTGAAGCTGTCCAGAAAATACTTGGCGAGCGAGCGCGACCAAGACAGAGCCGGCAAAATCACAATTTTCCTTTCACGGGTCTTTTTCGTTGTGGCGAGTGTGGCAGTATGATTACGGCGCAATGGGCGACAAACAGATGGGGTATGAAATATCGCTACTATCGCTGTACGAAAAAGAAAGGAAAATGTGGACAGGGCTATGTCCAAGAGGAAGAGCTCGCTCGCCAAGTAAGGGATGAGCTTCAAGCCGTGTCGTTACCCGAAGCGTGGACAAATTATCTGCTCAAAAAAGTTGATGTTTTTGAGCAGGAGAAGAACCACGCTTCGGGATCTCGGCTCGGGCGGACGAAGGAGGAGCTGAAAACGCTTGAAGCTAAGCTTGATGCGCTCGTTGATCTGTATTTGAACAAAGATATTGAACGCGAAGTATATTTGAAAAAGAAAGATGTATTGATGAGAGAAAAACTCGCGCTTCAAGCCGAATCTTCCTCCGCCCGAGCCGAGAGCCAGAATTGGGTCGAACCCTTGCGGAAGTGGATTTTGGCTTCAAAACGCGCGGGGTTTCTGGCTGGCAGTACAAAGTACGCCGAAATGCGCGACTTTGTGCGTTCCTTCGGAACGAACCCCGCGCTCAAAGACAAAACTATCTCAATCTCATTTTGCCCGCCCTCCCAATTCGCCCGCACCCGCAAGCTGGAATTCGTTTCGTCCTCCCACCCAGCGCCGTCGGCGCCCACCGATTTTTTGCTCCAGCCGGAAGAAGTTTCAATTTGTGACCCCACCGGGAGTCGAACCCGGATTACCACCGTGAAAGGGTGATGTCCTAACCATTAGACGATGAGGCCTCTTGGAAGCGCATTTAATATAACACTTTTTTGATAAATTGCAAAAGTATGATATATTCAAACGGTTAATTGGCCAAGCTATTGGGTTGCCAATAGCCGCCCGACCAAGTTTAGGGAGAGGTGGCAGAGTGGTCGAATGCGCACGTTTCGAAAACGTGTGTGCCCAAAAGGTACCGTGGGTTCGAATCCCACCCTCTCCGCATGACTACGGGAAAGATCGTCTTGGTAATGATCGTCATTATTTTAGCCTGTGTTGGGGCGATTTTTGGCATCATCCGGCTGACTTCCGGACCGGAAGATTTTTGGTATTGCTAGAACGGCCAGTGGCTAGCGCACGGCCGGCCGAGTGCTGAGAAGCCGATGGTCTCCTGTCTTTCCAATGTCGCGCCG
>JAQTUZ010000036.1 GCA_028707065.1 Patescibacteria group bacterium
ATAAATTGCCGGAGTAATTAATATCGCCATTAATATCCAGCGCATATTTAGGACTATCTTTTCCGATACCCACCTTGCCGTTTTGCCAGCTATCAGTACCGGAAGCATTCCAGTTTCCCGAACCGGGCGAGGTGCAATTAAAAGTATTGCCGTCCCAGGAGCAATTGGCGCCGGCAGAAATAACCGCGGATGGATTATGATAATAGGTATTCCATTGCGTGGTGGAAGCGGCAATTGGAATATTGGCGATCGACGGTTTCCAGCTGTTCCACTGGGTAGTGGAAGCGGAAAGAGGAATTTCATAATCAGCCGCCACGCCCAAAGTATTTTCATTCCAGATCAGATTATCAGCCGCGGAAATGACTGAAGACGGATTATGATAATAGGTGTTCCATTGCGTAGTGGAAGCCGTTGAAGGAATAGTGGTGTTGTGAGCCAGGGCATTCCATTGGGTGGTGGAAGCGGAAAGAGGAATTTCATAATCAGCCGCCACGCCCAAAGTATTTTCAGTCCAAGCCAAATTGTTGGCCGCGGCAATGCGAGCGGAAGGAGTGAGGTAAAAGGTTTGCCAATTGGTTCCCGAAGCGGTTAGATATCCGCCATAACCAGAATCCCAGCTGAATTCTCCGGTAGTGTTATTGTAGTTTAAGCCGGTGGCGGTTGAAGAAAGCGCGTTCAAGGATAAGTAGCTGGAGCTGGCATGAGCTAAGGTGTTCCACTGGGTGGTGGAAGCGGCTAAAGGCAAACTGTAATCACCATTCCAGGAAAATTGGCCGGTGCTGCTGCTATAATTTAAACCGGTGGCGGCGGAAGACAGGGAAGAAAGACCGATAAAATCCGAATTGCAAACCAAACCGGTGCCGGCAACATAAACGCAACCCTTGTTATGGTTAAGGGTCCCTTCTTTTACCGAGAATTCCGTGCCTTGCAATTGCAGCAAGGTGCCTCCGGCCGTGTAAGCGGGCGGCGAGGAAGTTCCGCTGCCGCCGTTGCAATCAAAAGTGTTGCCGCTCCAGGAGCAATTGATGCCGGCCTGAATCCGGCTGGAAGGGTTTTGATAAAAACTATTCCATTGCGAGGTGGAGGCGTTAAGCGACATCTCATAGTCGGGCGTGGCGCTGAAGACGCCAGTCGTATTATTATAAGTCAAGCCGACCAAGGAAGATGAAAAACTATTTAAGGTGATTTGATTGTGTTTGAGAGTGTTCCAATCGGAAGTGGAAGCGGCGAGCGGAATGGAATAATCAGGCATTACGCCAAGAGTATTTCCTGCCCATTGTAAATTGCCGGAGGTGGCGATAATTGCAGAAGGGCTATGATAAAATAAATTCCATTGCGTGGAAGAAGCCGCGGCGGGAATGATCGCGATCGACGGTTTCCAGCTGTTCCACTGGGTGGTGGAAGCGGTGGCGGGCAAAGTATTTTTCCAGCTATTCCATTGCGACGACGAAGCCGCGCTTGGGACCAGGCTGATGTAAGGTTTGAACCCGTTCCATTGCGTAGTGGAAGCCGAGAGCGGAATTTCGTAATTAGCAGCCACGCCAATGGATTTTCCCGTCCAGGCCAAATTTCCCGAAGCGCTAAAAACCGCCGAAGGATTATGGTATAAAGTGTTCCATTGGCTGGACGAGGCCGTCTGGGTTATTTCATAGCCGGAATTGATGGAAAAAACACCGGTGCCGGAAGTGTAAGTTAAACCGGCGATTGTTGAAGAGATAGCCGAGCGGGCGCGGGCGTCGGTAAAATAAAACACACCGTTTTCAGGAACAACTGAAGTGTCCAGCGTGGTCCAAGTCAAAGCTCCGCCGGAAGACATCAGCGCCTGGCCATTCAGTCCGGCCGCGGATAAACCGGTACCGCCTTGGCCGATGGACAGGGGAGTCGTCAAGCCATGAAGCGAAGTGATATTGGAGTTGGATCCGGCCGAGGCCGGCGCGATTACGCCGCAGGTGGAAGTGCTCTCAGTCGGCGGGCAATCCGGATTTAAGGTTTGTCCCGGATTATAAATGCTCGCTTGAGCCGCCAAAGGGATGGCTAGTAAAAATAAAACTCCGGCCAGCCAAGCTGCCCCTGTGTTTTTACCCTGTTGCTTTATTTTACTTTTGGGAAATATGGATTCCTCCATCATTTTATTTAATAAAATGTCATAAAATTTTATCCATATCGCTAATATTAATATTTATAAAAAACAAAAATTGAGCAGGCAATTTGTTTTGAATAATGTTTTGCACAGCTCTTATTATGTATTACATATTATAGCAAATTTTTATTGAGTTGAAAATTCTTTTTTTTCAGGAACATTAGTTAATTTGGAAAAATATTTTTTTGTGTGAAACTCGCCAAAAAATGCGTCCTTAAAGCAGATATGAAAGCGGACTGATATGCCCAATTCCGGCTTTGTAGTTATGTAGGATACCGCGCCGGCAAGAATCTCATGAAAGCCGGCCGTTTTTAAAAAGGCCCGCAATGAAAATTGCGGGCCTGGCTACAAAGAAAGAAAGGAGCAGCGAAGCTTGTCTTGATCAGCAAATTTTTTATTTTATTATCAAGCGAAGCGAGTGAAATGATCCCGCGCCTCGTGGGGATCATTTCCGAGCGAGCGATGATAAATACTTCGTCCGGCGGCACGCGAGGATACCTTTTAAAAAAGATGGGTATAGAGCTTGCCTCGCGGTTGATACCATTTATTGCTGGCGCAGAGCCGGCAGGGGAATGGGAATATTATAAGTTTTTGCTCCCACGCCCACTCCATTTTGACAGCTATTTGGTGGCGTGGTGCAAAGCGCTCTGGTCGACGGGCATTCGGCCGCCCAAAACATATAACCTAATAGGCCGCTGGTAGTTCCCGCACCTTTGGGAGCGGCGGTTTGAACAAAAGTTCCCGTACTTTTTTCCAAGGAACTTCCAAAATTAACGCACTCCGGGCACGCTTTATTGCCAGTGGTAATATACAGCGCGACAGTGAATTTACAAGGAGCCAGGGGCGGGATTGGCGGAGCGAATTGCGGTTTGCCGTCAAGATGCTCTTGCCAATCGGCTTGAGCTTCAGTAGCGCTGCGCGCCTGCCGAGCGGCTACCATGGCATTGGCATAATCAAGCACCGGGTTGGCAGTGGTGAGCCAGTCGGCCGTGGCTTTGCGGCAAATCCCGATCAGCCAGCGGTCGCCGGCGGCTAAGTCAATGGTCAAGCGGGCGGCTGGATTATTGCCGGTGGCATCATAGGGTAAAACCGAGCGATAAGCGTCAATGAACGCTTGCAGGCCGACGAGGTTCGGCGCGGAACTTTCTTCGTAATCAATCTCTATTCCCACGCCTAAGTTTTGGGCAACTGCTGCGGCGTTCAATCCTAATTGCGTCGCGTTGGCAGCCAGAGCCGTGTTCCAATCGCCGGTGTAAGTGATACCGCCGATAGAAAACATTACCCGGACATTCGCGTTCTTAAAATAGTTAATGATGTCCGCGGTCATGCCGCGCGGTATGCCGTTTAAAGTTTGGGCGTCCGTTGTTTGATTTAGCAGTTTGAGCGGATTAACAAAACTTAAGATTACCAAATTGATGGAAGGAATCCCGTCGCCGCGATTGATCAGCCAATGGTTCTTGGCATCGAAATCGGCCACGGTCCGCACTGACGCCCACGAGCAATATTCGCTGCCCGCGTGCCAGGCGCCATAGACGGAAATCGGAGTAGGCGTGCCGGTAGGGGGCGGTGTTCCACCGCCGCCGCCCTTAACCGCGGCAGTTTGCAGTTCGTTCACTTCTTTACTGGCAGTGGGTCGATCGCTAAGACTGCAACCGATTAAGGCGATTACGCCCAAACCGGCTAACAAGATCCGAAAAACTCCAGATTTTTTCATAAAACATCCTTTCTGAACAGTTAAAGGTTTTTAAAGATTTCATTCAGCGAGCACGAAATACTCGGAATTTTTGGGATATTTTCTGATAATCTCTCCTTTCTTATTATTAAAGAGCGTTCCGGGGGTATAGTTGAATTATAAAACTGATAATTTAAAATTACCACCGCCGCGACGGTAATTGTTTTGGGGGAGGATATTTTTTTATTTTTTTGTTCGGTTTGATTATCAACGCGCTTTTTTATTATACAACAATAATTAAAATTACTCCACTTTCTAAAAAGAAATATTTTTTTGATCAAATATTTTAATATTAGCTCGAGCGGGGAAGTGATTGGAATATTCGGTTATTCTTGCTAAAATGAGTCTAGGTGCCGGATAAGGCGCGGGAATATGGAAGAAAAAAATTTCTTAAAAATCAAACTCACCGGCTTTGACCGGATAAATTTAATTTTTTCCCTGATCTTGAGGATTTTTTTGGCGTTCGCCGGCGTGATCGCCGTTATTTTCAATAATTGGAATAATTTATTCTTAGTGGCTTTTGCCCTGTTCTTAACCTTTTTGCCCAACATCATCGAAAGAAGATTCAAGATAATTTTTCCTTCTTATTTCCAGGCGACGATCGTTTTTTTCATTTACGCTTCCCTGTATTTGGGCGAGATCGAACTTTTTTATGATAAGTTTTGGTGGTGGGATCTGTTCATGCATTTTTTTTCCAGCATCATCACGGCGATCATCGGCTTGGCTTGGTTCAGGATTTTGAGCAAGCATAAGCGGTTTAAAGTCAATCCGCTTTTGGCCGTGATTTTTTCCTTTTGTTTTTCGCTTTCGATCGGGGTTCTTTGGGAAATTGTCGAGTTCAGTCTTGATTATATTTTTAGCACCAACATGCAAAGATCCAGCCTGGTTGATACGATGACCGATCTGATCCTGAATTTTTCGGGCGCCGTGATCGTTTCGATCGCGGGTTTTGTCTATTTGAAAAAGCGCCAGTTTGAAGAAAAAGCAGACGCTTGATTTTTTTGGTTATTTTAGCTAATATACATAAATGTATATTGCCGGCGTAGCTCAATTGGTACCTGCCTGCCGGCAGGCAGGGAGCAACAGTAAAATTTTTTTGCCGAGGTAGCTCAGTTGGTGGAGCAATAGTTTTGTAAACTAAAGGTCAAGGGTTCGAATCCCTTCCTCGGCTCATGCAAAAGTTTAAGATTTATAGCTTAGGCTGCAAGGTTAATCAGTATGACGGCGGCGAATTAGGCGGATTGTTAAGATCCGCCGGTTTTATTTTAGTTAAAAATGGCGCGGATCTGGCCATTGTCAATTCTTGCGCCGTGACCGCCGGGGCGATCAAAAAAAACAGGGAGATGATCAAAAAAGCGCGGAAAGAAAATCCGCGCGCCAAAATAATTTTAACCGGCTGCTGGCCGCGAGTCGCAACCAAAGAAGCGAACAGAGTCGGTGTTGATATGGTTTGGTCGAAAAAAAATATTTCCGAACTTGTTGAAAAATTGAATCATGAATTAGGATTTAAGAATAAAGAAATTAAAAAAAGACTTAATTCTAAATTTTTAAATCTTAATTCTATAATTTTAAAAAATGCACCCGGCGGTTTAATGGAAAGAAATCAGGGAAGATCAAGATATTTTTTAAAAGTTCAGGATGGCTGCGAGCAATTCTGCTCTTATTGCATTATTCCGTTTACGCGCGGAAAGTTGCAGAGCCGGAAGATTGCCGAGGTTGTTGCCGAAGCGGAAACGGCGGTGAAAAAAGGTTATCGGGAAATAATTTTATGCGGAATCCATCTCGGGCTTTTTGGCATAAATAATGTCGGCAAAATACCCACCCCCCAACTTCGCTCCGCGGCGGAGCTTCGTTGGGCAAGCTATTCTTTAAAAGATGGCACCCTTGCCCTGCCGGAGCTTCAGCGTAGGCGGGCCTCCCAAGAGGGGAATTTAAAAAGCGCGAACCTTTTAAAACTATTGCAAGAATTGGTCAAGATCAAAGATTTGCAAAGAATCAGATTAAGTTCGATCGAAGTAACCGAAGTGAGTGATGAATTGATTAATTTTATGGCGGGCGAGAAAAAGATGTGCCGGCATTTGCATGTCCCGCTCCAGTCCGGCTGCGATAAGATCTTGCGGCTGATGAAGCGGCCTTATGATCTTAAATTTTTTGCCACGAAAATAAAAAAGTTAAGAAAAAAAATGCCGGATATCGCGATCAGCGCCGATGTGATCGTCGGCTTTCCCGGCGAAACTGCCAAAGATTTTTTGGAAACGAAAAAATATATCGAGAAAATGAAATTCAGCCGCTTGCATGTTTTTTCTTTTTCGCCTCATCCTTTGACTGCCGCGGCCAAATTACCCGGCCGGATCGAAACAGGGGAGATCAAAAAAAGATCTGATATTTTAAGAAAAATTAGAGAAAAAATGGCTGCCGCTTTTACTCGAAAGTTCCAAGGGAAAATTTTAGAAGTCGTGGTCGAGCACAATCGCTCGTCCCGCACCGGAAAATTAAAAGGGGAAAAAATGAAAGGTAAAACGCAATATTATTTTGATGTTTATTTCGAACCTAAGCAAATAATCTCGCCGTTCAAACCTGGAAAGCGGTTGATCGGCCAAGTAATCAAAATCAAAGCTTCGTGATATAATAGAATTACAAATATTATCTTTTTATGGTGAAAAAAATAGCAATTATAACGCTGGCGATTTTTTGTTTTTCGATCTGTTTGCCGGCTCGTGCCGCGGCTGATTCCGCGCTTGCAGTCCGGCTTTCGGGCCGGATATTGCTGGCTGTCGAGCAAAGAGGGGAGGCGTGGTATGTCAATCCGAAAAATTTGGAGCGCTATGCGCTGACTGATCCGGCCAAAGTTATTAAAGAAGTTGGCATCGGCATCACCAATGCCGATCTGGCAAAAATTCCGCTCGCCGGCTCAAGCGCTAAAATCACCGATCGAACCCAAATCAATTTTATCGCCCGCGTCAAAGGAAAAATTTTCTTGCAAGTGCAAGACCGCGGCCAGGCCTGGTATGTCAATCCGGTTGATGGCAAAAGATATTATCTGATCACGCGCGAAGGTATTGCCGCGGTAATCAGGAAATTAGGTTTGGGAATTTCCAACGCCAATCTGGCGCAAATAACCATTGCCCCGTCTTCTTTGACTCAAGCCGGAAATCAGAGCGGGCTTAATCCGGCCACGACCGCCGTGCCGTACGATCTGAACTATCTGGAGCGGAAAATCAACAGCTTAGTGAACGCCGAACGCGTCAAGAACGGCTTGCCCCCGCTTGCCGGGAATGCTGATATCGCGGCGGTGGCCAGAGAACACAGCCAAAATCTGGCTCAAGAGAATCAGGCGCTGACCGCGTTAAATAAAGTTTGCGATTACTTCATGATCCATCACCAGGGATTCAGCTTCGGGCTCAACGAGAGCGACCGGCTGGCCAATCGCGGCATCTATTATTTTTCCAACGCGGGTGAAAACATCGCGATTCAAGGCGGCAAAGAAATTATTTTTATTACGACAGCGGGCGCGGCTGATCAGAATTCAATCGACAATTGCCTGGCCGCCGTCTCCAGCGCCAATGACGCGCTCCGGACCAGTTTGGAATCGAACATCAGCGCGGCGGATAAAATAAATCTGATCCAATCGGAAATTGCCAAAAGAAAATTAGAATTTGCCGCGGAGAATCCCGTCAGAGTCACTGGCATTTCCTATGCCGGCAATGACGAGATGGCTTCGGAGATCGTGCTGGGCTGGATGGCGAGTCCCGGCCACCGGGCTAATATTTTGCGCCCGGAATTCAATGAAGCCGGTATCGGGGTCGCTTATGTCAACGGCTATATCATCGCGACGCAAGATTTTATTACCAGGATCTCTTGCGGTTATCAGGGCGCTCCGTGCTGCCCTTCCTATTCTTGCTATGTGCCTAATACTTGCCGGCAAGATAGCATTTGCCGATAACAAAGAACAAGGAACATAGAACAAAGAGCAAAAAATATA
This sequence comes from Patescibacteria group bacterium, assembly GCA_028707065.1. NCBI lineage: Bacteria > Patescibacteria group bacterium. Next base: position 7,855 of record JAQTUZ010000036.1, read on the forward strand.
AAACAAATGTTCTGTGTTCTATGCTCTTTGCTCTTGCGTTGGCGTTGACAATAGTTTAAAAAAATCATATAATATAGAGAATTTAATAGTTAAATTTAAAGGCTAATAATGAATAAAAAAATTAGCAAACTTTATTTGATAATTATCCTGGCCGGGCTTTTGGTTTGGCCTTTTTACGGCTCGGCTTATACCGGCACGGTTCAAACCGATTATCCCAAATTGGCTAATTATTATTTGCGCTGGGACATCCCCAATACGGAAGTGGATAATCTGGCCAAATGGGATGTTTTGGTTTTGGACATGGAAGTCCAGCATAATAGCTTGGCCAATCTAAGAAAATTGCGCCAATTAAATCCCAATATTATTATTTTGGCCTATATCACTTCTGAAGAAATATATAGTACGCCGCAGGATTCGATG
>JAQTUZ010000037.1 GCA_028707065.1 Patescibacteria group bacterium
CCAGGATCAAACTCTCTTTTAATGCTTTACTTGGTTTCCCAAGAAAAGAGGTTCCAGTTGCTAAAAAATTTTAGCCAGGATCTCACCCAAAGGGTGATCAGCCTTTGGCTGAAAACTCTCTTTTAAAGTTTTACTTGCTTTCGCAAGGATGATATAGAACCGAAGTTCACGATCATCAATATAGAGAATCTTGATTTCTCAAGACTATATACTGTACGTGCGCCCTGAGTATGAATCAGGACGGCTTCCGAATCCCGCCGAGGCGGGACCCTTTTCTTAATTGTGAATTGACGCCTACTAGCGTCAAAAAGAATAGATTATTTAATGTTTTTTAAAGAGCATGAACAGAGTGCAATTTAGGTGAGAAAAAAACAGCGACATAATAAATTATATCCTGTTTGCCTCCCCTCTAAATAAATTGTAGTCTGTTCAATGTTGTTAATATTATAGGAAATTAAAATATCTGTCAAGAGATTTTCGCTAAAATTATAGATTATAAATTATAGATTATAAATTGGCTAAAATTAAGCAATAATACCGATAATTTACTATTTCTCAAGCTTCTCGTTTAAAGGTTTTACCCAGATTATTCACAAGAATTAGGAATTAAGATTTAAGAATTAAGAATGCAAAAGGAAAAGTCCCCTCCTCGGGAGGGGTGCCGAGCCCGGCGAGGCAGGGTGGGTTTATTCCTGACATTATTATTTTTGTCATCCTGAGCGCCGCGCGAAGGATCTATCCTGCACGAACTTATTTACTGAACAAATAATATTTTTCCTGATAAAAATAAATTACTATATTATAATTAAAAATCTTCGCCACTTTTTTTAAAAAAAGTGGCACATACAAACCACCCCCAGACCCCTCCTTGGAAAGGAGGGGAGGCGCGCAGGGACAAATTTTGGGACGCTCCGCTAGGAAACCTAGCAAAATTGCTATACTTGTCCCGCTTTCGTTTATAAAATTATAATAATGAAGCGGGACTTCGAACAACGCAATTTTGCACGGCTTCTACGCTGCGTGATTTAACGGAAATTTTCCAATGCTCGCTATAAGGAATTTATTTATTTCTTCTGCTATCTTTATTCCAAACAAAAAACCGCAGTCCAAGGCGAGACTGCGGCGGAACCAAAAGTGGTTTAACTAAATGTTTAGCTCAAAATTTTATCTACTGTCGAATTAACACTCTTGTCCGCTTCTACCCACACCTCAAGATCGGCTTTCTGGATTTTATAATCTTGAATGGCAATCTCTTTAAATTTATTAAAAATATTAGTTGCCTGTACCGAGCTTATTTTTTCACCATCTATATAGTTGTCGCTAAAATCTTTATAACCTGGGAAACGTGGAACAGTGGTATAGTTAGGTGAGTGGTCTTTTTCTCTAAGAACACTAATATGCACAAGATGATTATCAATTATGCCTTTCATTATTTCTGCGAAACCTTCCTTTACCAATTCTCCAGATATTTCTAAATACCCTGTTTTCCCCATTTTTTCTAACGCCGAAAACATCTTTTCCCTGTCTTTCGTTAACTCTTCTTGTGTTTTAGTCATTCTTTCTTCAGCTTGACTAATTTCCTCTGCCGATGGTTTATAATTTTCCATAATTTTTCACATTAGTAATTAATCGCTTAAACTACCCATATTTTACCCCCCCCCCTGTAAAAAATCAAGGGGCAAGGCTATAAAAATTATCGCCCGTCAATATAGCCCTTATTTTTGCCCCGCCCTTGACATTTTTGTAAAAATAAGCTATATTATTCCGATTCGTTCATTAACAACAAACCTCATCTGAAGGATAAAAAATGTCGAAAATCAAGACAATGATACCGGCGATTATTTTATTTTTAGCTGTTTTACCTGTTTTTGCCCAAGCCCAAGATATTGATATCAGTGATGCACCCAGCCATTTTACGCGCGGAGCCGCTTTAACCAACGCCAATGCCAAATATTGGTTATCTTGGTTCAACCAATATTCAGTTAACATCGATTCCCTTTCTCGGCACGAGACCGGCATTGCCCTGAATCAACTTTATCAAATATACCGGGGCGGCTACCGAGACAGCACGGTCCATCTATTGGAAAATGGCGTGGCCTCGGCGATCGCCAATTTTCTGCAAAGAGGAACATTGGTCACTGATCCCACCGACCGGCAGTTTGCCATCTTCACCATTATCTATGTCGGGTTCTGCGATCCGGTCAATACTCCGGCCTCGGCGCTCTTGCCAATCCTCAAAAACATTGAGCTTAAAAATGGCGATGGACACCGAGATCTTTTTCGCGTTTTGGGAAAAAAAAGCGATTCGCTGTTGATTGCCTCGCTCTGCGACATCATCATCCATCCGGAAAATTATCCCGGCAAGGATACCTGCATCTACGAATATGTTTATTGGGATGATCCCGCGCCAAAACCGCGGGTCAAGCTGACGGCGATCGCGGCGGAATTTTGAAAACCGCTGACCATAGCGCGAGTTCCGCCTGTTTTGTTGAATCAATATCTGCAAGCACGCTTCATCGCTTTTGGCGAAGCTTATACTCCGGTTCCGCAATGGAAAATAATCGCGATGATCAAAGCCCTGGAGCCGCCGACTGTTTATTTCGACGTTCTGGGAAGAAAAATATTTTTTAACCCGGCACCGGGCCGATTCCGCGTTTGCCGGCAAGCTGGTTTGCGGGCAATAGTGATCCATTAGCCCGATCGAAAACACGCCCCCGTTCACTCAAGCGGGGGCTTTTTTATTAAAAAAACGGCAGCCTCTAATCTAGAGACTGCCTTGAAATGAAAATTCTTAACTGCTTTTTTCTTCCTTAATATCCTTTTCTTCTTCCAAGACCCAGTCTTCTTTCAAGAGCGCTTCTTTTGTTTCCTGAAAAGCAACCAGTGTTTCTTCTATGCAAGCAAGTTCTACCGAAAGATTGCGGCATCCCTTAATTAAAAAAACACGGACCTCTCTTATCTCCGCTGAAACCAATTTTTCCCTTTCACGAATAAACGCCAGGTTGATAGGTATGTCGCTCTTCACTGAGCCCTTGCCCGCTAAATAAATATTCAGCAAGACAATGCCCAATTCGCCGACTTCTTCTTCCTTGAGAAATTTCACTATCCCCTGTTTCACCATCCCCTGGCTGCCCCTTCCCCTTAAAAGAACACTTAAAAGAAACCTTACTTTCATAAACCCTCCTTTTAAAATGTGTATTCATCGCTTTGTCTCTTAAATATTCAAGGTACCAAGAATAGCAATATTATTAAACAAAAATAGGCCGCTGTCAATATAGCCCGTTTCAAAATCTTTGCCACTTTTTTTAAAAAAAGTGGCGCATCCCGCAAAAATGACGGGACAAGAAAAACTGCGCGCAGGGACAAATTTTGGGACGCTCCGCTATGAAACCTAGCCCCGCCGCTGGCGGGACACGGTTTCCTTACCCCGCCAGCGGCGGTGGTACGCTGTGCGTCTTATCCAAAATTTTCCAATGCGCGCCACAAGGAAGATTAATAATTTTCTAAAAAATGGCAGGTCCCGGTTTGGAAACTGCCAAAAAAATTTCTGGAAAATAATTTAAACGATATGGACTATGCCCTGCGCTTCAACCTTCTGATTTGTTAATTCACAAATGTACACTTCCCCTTGCGCCTTGGGGCATAGGCCTTCACCAAGATCGCTGTCCATATAACTGGTCCATAATTTGCCCGCTTTTCTGACGCATTCCCGACAATTCTGTTCCTGTGCCATAAAAACTCCTTTATTACGGTGAAAAAAATGTACAATATATTTCCATTCAATTTACAACAAAAATCTCAACCCGTCAATATAGCCCTTATTTTTATTATGGATTATAATATAAGGGTAATTTTGAGATTTATAATTCATAATTAATAATTTATAATTTTAATATTATGACTGACGAAAAAAAGACAGTAGGAGAAGAGATAAAAGATGGCGATAAAAAGGCCAAATTGGATGCGGCCATGCTGGCGATGACCCAGATCAAGGAGAAATATGGCGACGGCGCGATCATGAAATTCGGCGAAGCTAAAAAATCTGATGTGGATGCGGTTTCGACCGGCTGCGTTTCGCTCGATCTGGCTTTAGGGATCGGCGGCGTACCCCGGGGGCGCATCATTGAAATTTTCGGCCCGGAAGCTTCGGGAAAAACCACACTCGCCCAGCACATCATCGCCGAGGTACAGAAGATGGGCGGCATTGCGGCTTTCATCGATGCCGAACACGCGCTTGATCCGGAATACGCCAAAAAAATCGGCGTGGATGTCAATAATCTTTTGATTTCACAGCCGGACACGGGCGAACAAGCTTTGGAAATTTTGGAAACTCTGATCCGCTCCAACGCAGTTGACGTGGTCGTGGTCGATTCGGTCGCCGCGCTCGTTCCGCAAAAAGAGATCGAGGGCGATATGGGCGATTCGCATATGGGTCTGCAAGCGCGCTTGATGTCACAGGCTTTGAGAAAATTGACCGGCGTGGTTTCCAAGACTAAGACCGTGGTCATCTTCATCAACCAGATCCGCCAGAAGATCGGCGTCTTCTTCGGCAATCCCGAAACCACCACCGGCGGCGTCGCCTTGAAATTCTACTCTTCGGTCCGCATCGAAGTGCGCCGCGCCGCGCAGATCAAACAGGGCGAACGGATCATCGGCAACCGCGTCAAAGCCAAGATCGTCAAAAATAAAGTCGCCGCGCCGTTCCGCGCCTGCGAATTCGATATCATGTATAACGAAGGCATTTCCGTTTCCGGCGATATGCTCGATCTCGGCACCGAGCTCGGCGTAGTCAAGAAACTCGGCAACTCTTATGCTTTCGGCGAAAACAAACTCGGCGTCGGCCGCGAGAATGCCAAAGCTTTCTTGAAACAGAATCCGAAAATAATGAAAGATATCAAGAAAGCGATCATCGCCGAAGCCAAAGCGAAAGAAATGGAAGAAACTTCCTGATCATCGATGATACATCAAAAAACGCTTTCGACTGAAGGCGTTTTTTGATATAAAAAAATCCCCGGGATTCTTGAAAACAATGGTTTTACCAAAGTTCCAAGAATCCAAGGGACAAAGTTTCCAGTTCCAGAAAACCAAGAAACTAAAGTTGCGGGACAACCAGGCGATACCGATACTCGGCAAACCAGACATCGTCGCGCTCGAAGCGGCGGACGTAGACAAAGAGACCGTCGGAAGAAACGTACACGAGGGCCACAAAATATTCGCCATTCATCTTCAACAGAAAAAAAGTGGCATATCCTTCCTGGCGAAGCCAGTTGGGATATTTCACGCAGAACCGCTTGATCTGGTGCTGGGTAAGGCAGAGCTTGTCCAAATCGCTGGTAAGCGAAGTGAACATTTTCGCGAAGGACGCATCTTCGATCAGCTCATGCACTTGCACGGCGGTTTCAGGGGTGGCATCGCCGGCCTGGTTCAAGCCGTAATTCTTGAAATCGTCATCAATATACCCCTTAAAAACTTCTTTGGCGCCGCCGATATACTCCTGACCGTCTAATCCTTCTATTGTCAGAATTTCGCCTCCTGAAATAAGGCGGAGAATTTTTTTCGCGACAACGCCCGTCCAGCTCTGCTCTTTCCGAAGAAACTTTTTAAATTCCGTTAACCATTCCCCGCCCGCTTCGCTCAACAGTTTCTCCGAGAAATCCAGAATCGCCCCGAGCATTTCTGCCGGGAGCGCTACGATATTTCGCACCACCGCACCGAGCATGTCTTTTGCCGACATGGTCAGCCTCCTTTTGTTTTTGACAATCACTTCATTCCAGCACCTTGCCGGGATGAGGCTTTCGCCGTTTATTACAACCTCTTTCGTTAATTTCAAAGTACTGCCTAAAAAACATGGTTGAATCTTATCACAAAATAATTATTTTGTCAATACTTGCTCTTGCATAATATACAAAACTATGTCATAATAAATAGTTTAAAACTTGATTTTGCTAACAATTTCTTCACTGAGACGAAAAGCATTACCGTGCTTAAGCAAGCCTAAATATGAAGCAATAGTTTCCGAGGTTGGGCTATTTTCAACTCTCTTTAGCATCCGCCTTTTAGTCGAAGTTCTTAAAACTCTGAAATCAGAAAAATTAACCCAGCCCAAAAAATCAACGCCCGAGGCCAAAGTTTTAATAAAACACTTGTCGGAATGAAGCGATAGTTTAAGAATGTTCTTCAAAAATTCATCTATCTTTAAAAAAATGACAATTAAGTTTTTCTTGTCTTCGCTTAAAAAAATAAAGTCATCGGCATAGCGCGCGTAATATTTTATTTTCAAATCACGCTTCACGAACTGATCAAATTCGTTCAGATAGATATTAACTAACAACTGCGAAGTTAAATTCCCCAGCGCCAAGCCGATAGCCCGCTTACCCGCGGTGTTAAAACTATCAATCACTTGTCCGAACAGCCAAAGCAAATCTATATCAGCGATATATTTAGCTAAAATATTTTTTAAAATTTTGTGATT
>JAQTUZ010000038.1 GCA_028707065.1 Patescibacteria group bacterium
AAAAACCTCGAAAATCACGATAATCAATATTCTCTTGATTCCAGTAAACCCAAGCTTGGAATATCTTGTCCGGCTTGTCCTGAAAAATAATTGTAACCAACTCTCCGCCATAATCATAAGGATCTATGGCAAGAACAATAAACTTACTTTTGTAATAGGTTTTGTCAAAAGAATCCAGTCCTGTTAAAGACCCCTCTATAATTCTTTTCTCTATAACAGCCCTGCCTTCCATACCTATATTGGTACCGTCTAGATAGCTATTCAAGGCCTTCCTTAGGTGCAAAACCGATGGCGCTTGATAAACATTATAGTATGCCTGGAGATCTCCTGGAGGTAAATCGGTGTTTGTTGATGACTGAAGTCTTTCTATCGACGGACCGGATGTTACCGGGTCCGTAATAATGCCACCATTTAACCGCCAGGAATCTCGTTGACTAATCCTATTATTTTCAGCCCTCTTGTTATAAGACCCGAAGGGATAAAAAATAACAAATAAAATAAAAATAATTCCCAGGACTACTAAAATAATATCCCCTGGATTTTTCCATGGACTTTTTGTTTTTATGAATTGATAGATATTGTCCAAAAACGGCAGCAAATCCTTAAATTAATAAATAAAATTATATTTCCCATAAGTCATCGTCCTGCCCACCCATCGCATGCATGACATCATTTCTTTTTTCTATTATTTTATCATAAAAATCTTTCAACCATTCTTCTTTTTCAGGAGAATCCATTTTTATCGCGTCTTTCTGAGACAAATAACCATTTATTATCGCTTTTTCTATAAATCCTTCCACCATTTCTTGAATTTCCTCCCTCTTCAATAAGTCGTCTGTTCTGGGGGCGAAAATGAAAGATTCTATGTCCTCAAGAAATTCATCTACTTCGCTAGAATAATAAAAATTATCTAAATCATCGTCGGTTTTTGCCACATCAGCGACTCCAGTTCTATCTGAATAAAGATTAGATTCCTCTTCCTTTTTTTCATCCAAATAATTGCATACCTCATTGAAAGCATCTTCAGCTATATTAAGAATCCCCCCTCGGCGCTGAATAGTACCGGAAACATTAATTATTTTCCTTATTGTTTTTAAAGGAATGCCATTTTTAGGGTTTATTTTCTTTTTTATGATAACCCTAACACTATACGGAAAATCATATATTTCCGAAGGATCAATATTCGATTGATTAGAATCCACCGAACCATAAGCATATACAGCGCTAGCACCGCCATTTTTGCTAGTCTCATATAATAAGAATCCCGCAGCTTTCCCAAAACGACAATATTCCGAGTAGCTAACTTTAGAAAAATGAATCAAATTATATTTAGGATAGCCCAACTGACCGTGTGGACCAGTAATATATTTTATAAAATATTCGCCTCTCTGCCCTATCTTTCCTTTTGAATCCTCGCGCATATTATCTTTTTTCGATGCTAAACCTAAATCGAGTATTGATTCTTTTTTACTAGCTAATTTAGCGTCAACCTCCTTACTAATATTATTTGTCTTTCTATTTATAAATTTATACAAAGATAATCCCGCTAATACAACTATAATTAAAGTAAAAATTGCCTGAGATGGCTCTCTTGCTTCAAAAATGTCGAGAATAAGGAAAATATAATTATGATGCCAAGAATAGTTACTACGCTATTCCAGGCTCCCTTAATCACATCCTTTTCTTTTTCCATACAAATAGATAATTTTTTAAAATAAAAATAGCGCAATTTAAATTGCGCCGCTAAAAGTAACCCCCTTGCCCAAATCAATTTTTTGGATTTTGGTTATCATAAATATAGTTTGCGCTTTGACTAATATAGTATTAAGTTGCTTTGTTCCATCTGTATTTTCGCATTTCCGCCTGTAGACAACTCTGCACAAATTAACATCTCTTCTAAACGATTGCTGCATTGCGCTTCACGGCAAAAAAGATCTAATTCTCTATACGGCTTAAAACAAATACCTGTAATTTTATAAGAAAGTTTCGGGAGTATAAGTTTCACCATTCGGATAATTAGGATCGCATTGCATCCTCGATGGTTTGAGCAACCTGAAATATCAATTCTTCGGAAAAATGCGGACCGATTATTTGCAGGCCGACGGGCAGTTTCCCCGCCTTGCCGCAAGGCATCGATAACGCCGGCACGCCTGCCAGATTCACCGGCACGGTATAGATATCGGACAGATACATCGTCACGGGGTCGTCAATTTTCTCCCCTATCTTAAAAGCGGTTGTCGGCGCCACCGGCGTCATTATCAAATCGACTTCGGCAAAAGCTTTTTTAAAATCATCGGCGATCTTGGTGCGCACTTTCTGCGCGCGCAGGTAATAAGCATCGTAATAGCCCGAAGATAATGAATAAGTCCCCAGCATCACGCGCCGGCGCACTTCGTCGCCGAAGCCGTGCTGGCGCGACTTCAGATAAACATCCAGCAAATCGCTGGGCGCTGATTGCTTATCGCTGATCGCAGATACGCCGTATTTTATCCCGTCAAAACGCGCCAGATTGGCCGAAACTTCCGAAGCCATCAAGATATAATAGCAAGCCAAAGCATATTCGGAATGCAGCAGACTTATTTCCTTGATCTTGGCACCCAGCGCCGTCAATTTGCCGATGGCGGCCTTAACCGATTTTTCCACTTCCGGATCGAGCCCCTTGGCAAAATATTCTTTCGGCAGGCCGATGCGCAAGTCGTTAGTTTTTGGTTCATGATTTTTAGCCGCCGGAAAATTCGTGCTTGTCGCGTCGCGCGGATCCTTGCCTTTTATGACATCAAAGACCGCTTTGCAATCGGCCACATTCTTGGCTAACGGCCCTATCTGGTCCAATGAAGAAGCCATCGCCATAACGCCGCAGCGCGATACCGCGCCGTAAGTCGGCTTGAACCCCACGACCCCGCAAAAAGAAGCGGGATGCCGGATAGAACCGCCGGTGTCCGAACCTAAAGAAAAAACGCATTCATCCGCCGCCACGGCCGCGGCCGAGCCTCCCGAAGAGCCCCCCGGCACGCGCTCAAGATCATTGGGATTTCTGGTCGGCCCATACGCCGAGTTTTCCGTGGAAGAGCCCATGGCAAATTCATCCATATTGGTCTTGCCCAAAAATATGACTCCGGCCGATTTTAATTTCCTGATGACCGTTGCATCATAGGGCGCCACATAATTTGCCATGATCTTTGAAGCCGCGGTGCATTTTTCTCCCTCGACCATGATATTGTCTTTGATGGCGCAGGGCACGCCTTCAAGCGGCCCGATTTCGAGGCCCGCCGCTATCTTGGCATCGACTTTTTCGGCCTGCTCAAGCGCCAATTTTTCCGTTGTCGACAAATAAGCGTGGACTTTTTCGTCCTCTTTTTCGATGTGCGCCAAAAAACTTTTCACCAATTCCTTAGCGGTGAATTCCTTATTTTTCAGCCCGTTGCGGACTTGCGAAATTGTGAGATTTTTCAGTTCCATAAAATTCTTAATCCAGGCCGCGCATACGAAAAACTTTAGGACAAAATCCAGATGAGCCGAGCGTCTAAATTTGCGTGCCGTGGTGGGGCCCCGATCGTCAGGTCGGGGCGTTGTGGATAGCAAATTTAGCGAGGCGAATCGGATTTTGTTAAAGTTTTATCGTCGCGCGGGACTTTTTTTGTTACTTTTTTGTGGCTACAAAAAAGTAAGAGATAAATTGCTGACAAAAAGCGGCAAGGAAAAAATTATTCTCCAAATACCGCCTTCACCTTAATATAATCGTCCTTCGCCTCCGGCGCGTTGGCCAAAAGCTTTTTTCTGCTTTCTTCCTGCCTCTTGATTCCCTCGTCGCGGCGCATCACGCTATTAAGCCCGGCCGCCTGCAAAGTCGGCTCGACGCCCTCGACATCGACCTCTTTCAATTTATCGATGAAATCCAAAATCGCCGTCAGATCTTTGGCGAATTTTTTTTCATCCTCTTGGCTCAATCCCAGACGGGCGAGTTTTGCGATATGGGCGACATCAAACATAAAAGCGTTATTTTAACATCTCTAAAAATTCTTCTTCATCAATAATTTTCACTCCCAGCTCTCTTGCTTTATCATATTTTGACCCCGGCTCCGCGCCCGCCACCACCAAGCTCGTTTTAGCGGAAACCGACGAAGCCGCATCTCCCCCGCGCTCGCGGATGGCCTGTTTGGCCTGGTCGCGGCTAAGGCCGGCCAGTTCTCCCGTGAGCACCAAAGTCATGCCCTTGAAAATCTGCTTTTTTCTTGAAACCTTGGGTCTTTCAATTTTAACAGCTTTGAGCAAGCGCGCAAGGAGCTTCTTGTTTTTTTCTTCGCCGAACCATTGCGCGATGCTTTGAGCCACCACCGGACCGATGTTTGACAACGCGGCCAGCTCTTCCTCGCTCGCTCTCGACAGCTTCTCGATATCGCCGAAATGATTAGCCAGATCGATCGCGGTTTCTTCGCCCACATGCAAAATGCCAAGCGCGTTGATGAAGCGCGCCAGCGGCACCTGCCGGCTATTGTCGATAGATTCGATGACATTCTTGGCCGATTTTTCAGCGAATCTTTCCAGCGGCGTCAGATCCCCTTCTTTCAAGTCATAGATATCGGCCGAATCGCGAACCAGCCCCTCTTTCATCAGCTGGTCGATTATCTTGGGCCCCAGGCCCTCGATATCCATGGCGCTTTTTGAAACAAAATGCCCGAGCTGGCGGCGGTTG
>JAQTUZ010000039.1 GCA_028707065.1 Patescibacteria group bacterium
TGCTCAAGCTCCCTTAAAAAACGCAAACCCACGCCGGCCCGTTTGGCAAATTCGATTTGGTTCAAACCGATTTTTTTACGCAGGTCTTTTATTTGAGAAGCAAGATTGGTGGTCATAGAATTACCCGGTTTCTCTGTTTTTTTTGATGCGTTTTTGCCGGATAAAATCCTGGAGGAATTTTATCGTTTCGGCAGCATTGATGCGTTTTTGCCGGATAAGATCCTGAAGGGATTTTATCGTTTCAGCAGCATCATATTGAGAATATACCACCTTTCGGGTATAATATCAACAATTTTTTAATAATACTATACCATTTAGGGTATAATATTGATATCAAAATACCCTTAAGGGTATAATAATACAGTTATTATACCTTTTAGGGTATCTTGATTTAGCCGTTTCAGCTATTTGGGGAAGCTAATCGGGGGGCACGAACCTAATTGCACATAAAAATGGAATTTCGTGCGTGTACCGGGGGCTATAAAGCTGGTTAGGTTTGTTTCGTTTTTTGGTTCATTTTGGTGTCCGATGGGCACCGTTTGGGTACTAAAAATTACTACTTTTTTTCCACTCTTGTTTAAAATTATTCAAAAAATTATTCGCAAGGCTAACGCTAAAATCAGACGGTCGCTCCATCTGCCGTTCCTTATTCAATTGCTCAAAATGTTCTGGAAAATACGTTTGTCGAAATTCATCGAGCGTGCCAATAACTTTTTGCTCAACATCATTGGGTGGGGTCATTTTGAATACACCTCCAATTAGAAAAATATTGAAAATTTAAATCCTTATCAAAATAATGTTTCCGTTTTATCCAAATTAACCCATCTTTTTTAGAAATTACAACAACATCAATTGGACCACCAACAGTTTCAGCTTGAGTTGAGACTCTTCTCTTAAAAGAAGTGATGTTGACCAAAGTCTCTGCCATAGCTGCCAACTCATCCTTTGGAAGCATAGAAACAACTGTAGTAATACGGTTAGTTATCTTTTGTTTTTGGTATCTTTTAATATCTTCCGCATAAGCTCCAAAAATATCTTTTACCACATTTTTAAAATTAGCCTTCGTTTTTTCCTTCTCTTCTGGTGACAAACATTTAACCTCATTGATAATTAAATCAGGTAATTGAGACAGTATTTTGAAACCACTTTCAAAGAAAACTTTCTGAATTGACGGATCTATTCCCCTCATAAACATATCAACCATTTCTCTCTGAGCGAAGGGAACAATTGATGATGGTAGGTTAAAAGATATATCTGTCGTGTTGTGCTTTCGGAATTTCAAATGATTATTGACTACAAATTCGACGTAATAAGATCGAAGTGACGGGAAAATGTCTTTTTCTCCAAAACCAGCAATAACAATCTCGGATTCGGAAGAGTGGGTAATTATTTTAGAGAATTTGAAGAAAATATATACCCCGATCTTCACTAATTTATTAGCCAATTGTTCTTCAAGGGGGGCTTTTTCAAATATTGCATTAATTTTCTCTCTAATTCTTTTCTCATACTTCTTGGTGAAATCTTCTGTTTTCGTTTGAAGGTTTTCCTGAGGGAAGGTTTCTGCTTCCCAAATATTAAATTGCTCCTCGATAACTTTGGTGAATACCTTATCCCTCAACTCCTGGGCACTTAATACTTTCCCTTCAGCAATTAACTCGCTAACGGACTTTTCACATTCGCCTCTTATTAAAGAAAAAAGGCTTATCAAAGTATCAGATATACACTCTTCTTGTATTTCAGCGGGTATAAAAATATTTCTAGCGCCCAAAAAGTCAAGAAAATCTTTAGCATAATCTTCTAACCTCTCAAATTTCTCCTCTCCTCTCTCATCTCGATATAATTTAACGATGGTTTCCCAAGGAACATCCATAAACATAGCCTTCCCAGAAACCATAAATGCAACTGGTGCGGCTTTTGAGAGAGCAAATATTTTATTTGCAGAAGAAAAAATTTTTTGCCCGCCTGCTTGTGTCATAGTCACGGCACTATCTGAGGCCAAGGCAATTGCTTCTTTATTTAAGATTCCAATCTGGGCAGTCATAAGTGAGGTACCTTTATGATACTGAGAAATCAGTTTAATCTCAAGAATTAAATTCCATCACTGTTTATAGATGTGTTTTTAGATAACTTTTAGAAATTCTTCCGCACATACCTGTCCCCCTGCGAAATATGGGACAGCTTGTATGCCCACCCCGGCGGCAAAAGCGACAAATTTAATTTTTGGGTGGCGGGCCAAATTCATCGACATGACAGACCTTTTGCTCGGTGCCGCAAAGCCCGCAGATGTAATGATAGGTTGTCCTCCAGCGCAAACCACCTTTTTTAAGGACATAGTCGCGGCGCTTGACGTCCAGGACCTTAAAATCAACGTCCAGGCCCGTGGCCGAGCCGTCCTTTCGAAAAACACAGCGGCTGCCCTCTTTGGAAAAACCTTCAAAGCATTCACAGGAAAAACAATTGAGCAGATGCTCCCGGTTAAAGTCCACGCCCTTGACAAAGGCCTCATCCATAATTTTTTTAAGTGAGGAAATCAGGTCCCAGTAAGCCGCATCTTTTTTAAAATCTTTGCCGGTCTTTTTATTCATCTCTATCCCGCCATCCGCATGGCCAGGCCTTCATCCAAAAGCTGCTGGTTAAGGTACACGGCTCCGGCGAGGACGGCCTCCGCGTCCGGGGCGCCTTCCCGATAAAATACATCCGCCACAAAGCGGCCGTAGACATCGGTCTGACATTTATGCGTCTTAATCACGACCGTACTGCCGGCCGGCAAAAATTTTTCGACGAATTTTTTGGCCCGGTCGCCTTCGGGCGTGCCTAATTCGGGCGCGTCCACTCCCCGCAGACGCAGCCGATCCCGCACAATGATCCCAAAACCCACTTCAATGAGCACGAGCAAAGTGTCTCCATCGATCACGCGATCAATGGTGGCGCCGTAAGTATAAGAAGGTTTGTCCGTGATCTTGAGACCCGCCAGCTCCTCTTTTTTGACCGGCCAGCTGACAAAAAATCCGCAGTCGACAAGGACCTGGTTGTCCGGCAATTTGACGCGCAAAGGGGAAAGGGAAAAAGTGTCCAGCTCAATGTCCGCAGGGCGCTTGAGCGCTGTCTGCGGCGCGGGATTACTGTCTGAACCGGTCTGCACCTTGCGGACCAGCCGGCGAAGATCGCGGGTTTTCAATCCCTCTTTGATGGCCCGCTGCTCGAGGCGCTTGCGGAGGTTTTCATCCCTGACCGGCATGAGTTCAAGGTAATCACCCCACGCCAATTGTGCCGGCGCCGGCACAATTGGATGGGACCGGAAAAATTGCCGCATAGTATGCAAAGTGCGCGCGGAAAAACCCGGTCCATATTTGTCACTGAGGGACCGGGAAAGCTCCGGGATAAGCTTCGCGCCGTAGCGGGCCCGGATCTCGCCGTTTTGCTCTTCCTCGACGATACGGCGGCCGGTCTCCCAGGCAAAGCGGACCTGGGTCTCGCGGGTCTTGAGGTATAAACGGGAAATGTCATTAACGAGGGCGCGGAACCTGTCGATGGCGGAAAGGGCCGGCATGAAAAGATTATATCCCTGCCGGCCGGATAGGGCAAGAAAGATGAAAGGATCGGGTGTCCCACGGCTTAGGGACAGAAATCCGGGGACCGTGTAAAATCCGGATCCCTGATTTTCAGACTGTGTCAAAAGTAAGTTTTTACTATTGTGTGTCATTGCGAGGAGCCGTCCTGCCCCGCTCGCCCGGGGATGCCGGGCAGGCAGGGCAGGCGACGAAGCAATCCTCGACGAAAATTAAGATTGCTTCGCTCACCGCCCTTGCGAGCGACCCTGCTCGCAGGGCAGGTTCGCTCGCAATGGGCATAAAGGTCAAAAAGTGTTGCTATTTTTGTAATAACAGTACCATTTTAAGTACTGAATTTTGTTGGTTTGGCTGAGACCTCGATGCCTGCGATAATCAGCCTTAAGCCTGGAATAAAAACTTTCAAGAGCGTTAGTTGTTGCCGGTAACGAATGACCAAAATAGCGAAACATGTCTGGCAAAGCGTTCTTAATTAATACGATCGTTCGTTTAAGATCTTTAAAAGCAATTTTTGTTTTCGGCAACGATTGAACAAATTCCCGATGTATTTCTAGCCACTGCTGAAATCGCTGAATAAAGATTTTTCGTTCTCTGAAATTTTTCACATAGCACAAAGTGCTCAGAATATCTCTGAGTTCTCTGCCCGCTTCTGTTTTCGGATGAGTTCTAAGCCAGCGCATGCCTTCACGTTGAATGTGAAATAGGCAGCGCTGAACCTTGGCTTTAGGCCAAACTGTTCTAATAGCTCGCAGAACGGATATCTCGCCGTCCATAGCAACAGCGTCGGGATAAAGGCCTTGCCGCTTGAGTTCTTCGAACCAGGGATGCGTGCTCTTAAAGCCTTCACGATCGGCATAGGTGCTGGCGATGATCATTTGACTCGGTACAGACATCAAGCAGATCAGGCACCCATCTTTGTGAAAATATGTGCCAT
>JAQTUZ010000040.1 GCA_028707065.1 Patescibacteria group bacterium
AAAAACCAGAACAGAAATGGCTGGTTAAGATTGACCGCCTTAATCATTCTTGGCCTCATAGTGCTGCTCGGTTTACTTCTGTCTGTTTTTGGGTATATTCAATACTCAAAGTTTAAAAATAATTGTATTAATCAAATTTCAAAACAACATTCAATTAATACCATTATAATTAATTTTAAGGCCGGAACTACTAACGAAGAACTTAATAAAATTGATGCTCTTAAATATCGTTTGTCATCGCTAGAAGACATCCTGTCGATAAATTATGTATCGCCAACCGATAATGCGCAAAGATTTTATGAAAAATACGGGAAACAGATGGAGGGAATAGGTATCTCCGCTAAAGAAATAAAGGATAGCGCTTCTTCTTATGCTCACATAGATATTAAAGTTGGCGTTGAAAAGACCGAGAAATATTTTCAAGACGCCATAAATAAAGAACTTACTGAGTTACAACTAGAAAATAATATTGATGCTATTAATATCTTTATAATCAATAAACAAGATTATCTAAAAGCAGTAAATTTTTTATCATTTTTAAAATTAAAATTATCCCCAAGGACGCAAAGTATCAAAGAGTTTTACGAGGTTTCGTCTGACTGCGACTTATTGTAAATTGCACCAATGCATGGAGTGTCATTATAAAAAAGTCCTATTTTTACTGGCGCTGGCATTTTTTGCTTTACCTGTTTTTGCCTATTCCTCCCCCGGCCAGCCCTCCGGCTTTGTTAACGATTTTGCCAATATGATGAGCCCGGGCGCCAAACAGGCGCTGGAACAGAAACTCGTCCAATTCGAGAAAGACACCACCAACGAGATCTCGGTCGTCACGATAAATAATCTCGGCGGCGACACGATTGAAAATTTCGCCGTGAAGCTGTTTGCGGATTGGAAGATCGGCAAAGCAAAAAACGACAACGGCGTTCTCCTGCTGGTCTCCAAGGAAGAGCGCAAAACAAAGATCGAGGTCGGCTACGGCCTGGAAGGCGCGCTCACGGACGCGCAATCATTCTGGATATTGGAGAATACCGTTAAACCGGCTTTCCGCCAAAATGATTTTGACGGCGGAATAACCAACGCGGTGAATAAGATCATCGCCGCGACAAAAGGCGAATATATTCCGTCTCAAAAACCGAATGCCGCCGGTTCATGGAGTTTGAAATCCATTGAAAATATCCTTGGACTGGCATTTTTAGTTTTCATCTGGCTGGGCTCGGTCTTGTCCCGCTCCAAATCCTGGTGGGCGGGGGGAGTCATCGGCGCGCTGGTCGGCATCGCTTTCATCTTTATTTTCTCGGCATTCATCGGCGCCATCGCCGTCCTGATCTTAACGCCGCTGGGCCTTTTATTCGATTACCTTGTTTCCAAAAATTACCAGAAACATAAATCGGCCGGCACGCGCTTTCCCTGGTGGATAGGCGGCTTCGGCGGAGGAGGAAGCAGCGGAGGATTCGGCGGCGGTGGCTTTGGCGGTTTTGGCGGCGGCTCCTCAGGCGGCGGCGGAAGCAGTAGCGGTTGGTAATTGACCCTCGTTATTAAGATGTTATACTGAAAACAAAAACATGCTAACCATAGAAGATGTCCAAAAAATAATAGAAGCTCAACGAGAGGTCTTTGTGACCAAAGAAGATTTATCGGCTTTCAGAGATGAATATAAGAAAGATTTTTCCGATATGCTAACTGCCGTTGACGGATACGCCAAAAAAGCCGACGGCTATTTCCAAGAGATGCTCATGCTGTCGAACAAGGTAAACCGCCTGGAAAAATGGATCCTGCAATTGGCCGAAAAAGCCGGCATTCAATTAGCCCCATAAATCCCTCCTGACCCCCTCACCTCGTTAAAGCTTTGGCGAAGCGGGCCTTTAAAAAGAGAGGAATTTTTATATATAATGAAACTAGCCATCAACGGATTCGGCCGCACCCCGAATACCAAAATAAATTTGGTACGGGGCAAGTCGGCCTTACTTTTTAAATTTTAATAATCTACTAAAAATATATGAAATTAGCTATTAATGGATTCGGCAGAATTGGCAGACCGACATTGAGGAGAATTTTAGATAAGCATCCAAACATTGAAGTCGTCGCAATCAATGATCTGACGGATGTGGCGACTTTGGCGCATCTTTTGAAATTCGATTCCTCATACGGCCGATATGATAAAGAAGTGAAAGCGGACGGCGACTCGCTGGTCATCGACGGGAAGAAAATAAAAGTCCTGGCGGAAAAAGATCCGGCTAATCTGCCCTGGAAGGACCTGGGGATTGATGTGGTTTTGGAATGCACGGGACTTTTCACCAAGATCGGCGACGCAAAAAAACATATTGATGCCGGCGCTAAAAAAGCGGTGCTCTCGGCGCCGTCCGATTCCGCCGAAATCCCGACTTATCTTTTAGGGGTGAACGCCGACCGATACAAAGGCGAGAATATAATTTCTATGGGCTCCTGCACAACCAACTGCCTGGCGCCGATAGTCAAAATATTGAATGATAATTTCGGCATCCAGCAGGGCTTTATGACAACCGTGCACTCCTACACCAACGACCAGCGCATCTTGGACTTGCCGCATAAAGACCAGCGCCGCAGCCGCGCCGCCGCGCAAAATATCATCCCCACGACAACCGGCGCCGCCAAAACCGTGGCCAAATGCATTCCGGAGCTCGAAGGAAAGCTCGACGGCATTTCATTGCGCGTGCCCACGCCCGTGGTTTCCATCACCGATTTTATCTGCAATCTTTCAAAACCGGCCGCTATTGAAGAAATAAATAAATTATTCATCGAAGCGGCCAACGGAAAACTGAAGGGCATTTTAGACACCACCGACGAAAATCTGGTCTCAATGGATTTCAAAGGCGATTCCCATTCCAGCATCGTTGAATTGCCGTTGACGATGGTGAATGACAAGCTCGTCAAAGTCGTTTCTTGGTACGATAACGAATTCGGCTACGCGTGCAGATTGGCGGAAATGGCTGAGCATGTAACCAAAAAATAATAACCCGGTGACTAATATTTTGCCACAAAACAGTGCGCCCTTCCGAAGCCTTAGCGAAGGAGGGCAGATTGGCGGAAATGGCAGATTATGTAGCCGATAAATAAAAAACCCGTGTCCGACCAGTCACCAATAGAAATTCAGCCGGCTCAGGCTCATCATTGACATAGAAATGGGCTTGTCTTAATATCTATACACATCGTTTTTAAGCCGTTCTTTAACGCAATTTTAGAGGTTCGGAGGGCCGGTTAGGCAACGGTCCAAAAGGAAGGGAAGAAAAGCAGCCCGCCCGCATCGGTGCATCCGTCGAAGTTGAAACAAAAAAACGACGCTCTCGCCGAAATTCCCCGAGTCGGCATCTGATCCGCATTCTCGGGCTGTTCCGGGCAAGACATGGCTGCATTTGCGAGGAGGTTAAAGCACCGGATTGACCGGGTAAATGCTAAGACCACACTGGCAAAGCGAGTCGATTTGTCCCTGGCGCCACGAATTGGCCGCCCGAAAATTGGGACATTCCGGCCGGAATTCGGCTCGTAAAATCGGGCAAGAGCACCCCCGGCCGCGCGCATGCGCATTCAAAGCCGGGCGCCCGCGTCCCGTCATCCTTAGAGCCAACCGACCTTCCGACCTCTTTTCTTTTCAGCCGGCATCCCCGATATGCGCCGGCATTACCAGGAGCTACGCGCGCCCTATGCGCTAGCTCCTTTTTATTTTGCCGGATAGCCGCGAAAGGCCTAGTGGCGAAACCCATGTTTTTATGCTATTTCCATCCTGATTATTTAAGAGATTTTTAGCCGCAAAACCCCATTTATTTCCTTTTCATGCTAGGGGCTTGACAGCATCCTTTAAACGAGTAAAATAGATTGTGTTAGACATAACTGAAACTTATATGTAAAAAACACTTTTTACATCGTGAAGATCTAGTGGTTTTTATACACCTGCTTCTTCGCGGGTTTTGTTTTTCTAACGCATATCGAAAAGAACCTTAACAATTGACCTTTGAATTTCCAATAATTCCACCCCGTTAGAAATTATCGCGTAATCAATTAGCGCTGCCCCTTGCTTTACCGGCAATAGGAATCAAGCGCCTAAAAAATTATTCAATAATTTCTAACGGGGACATACAATAGTTTTAAATTCCACAACAGCAGAAAACAACTGATTGGACCCGAATGAATCGAGATCCCTCGACTTCGCTCGGGATAAAATTTTCTTCGAAAATTTTAGTTTCTTTTAGTTGTCTCGTTAAAACCTCTTGGCTGCGAAAGCGGTCTCGGGGGAAGAACGCGGATTAACGCGGGATTGAACACGGATTTATCCGTGGTCGAAGTTTCGCGTTATTCTGTGTTTAAATTAAGAGTTTGATCCTGGCTCAGGATGAACGCTGGCGGCGTGGTTAAGGCATGCAAGTCGAAC
>JAQTUZ010000041.1 GCA_028707065.1 Patescibacteria group bacterium
GATCGGCTTGATCAAAGCATTGACGATACCCAGGATCAACGCCGCGATCAGTGCCGCCCAGACGGAAGAAATTGCCACTGCGCCAGCCGAGAAACCGTTGATAATGTAGGCCGCGATCACGATAGCCAAAGTCGACAACAGCCAATTGAGAATAAATTTCATCTTATTGAAAATTAAAACTAATATGGTAATTGTAATTCTTATGCCGCCATTTGAAAAGTGACAAAACGCCAACGGCTGTATTGATCCTTATGGAATTCAATATTTTGATAACCATACTGCTCTAATATTTTTTTTAGCGGTAGCTGCTGTCCGGAATTGAATTCAAGCCAGACTCGCCCGCCGGGGTTTAAATGGCCTTTCGCTTCCGACAAAAACCGCTTGATCAAAAATAAACCTTTATCTTTCGCAAAAAGCGCCATCGCCGGCTCCCAGGCAGTTACCCGACGATCAAGTTTTTCTTTCCGTTCATCCGGAATATACGGCGGATTGGCCAAAATGAAATCGTATTTACCCAACTCGGGAACCTGGCTTCCAAGCTGGCGAAAAATGTTCGTTCGGAATAAATTATAACGGTCGGGAGCGATCCCGTTAACTTTCAAATTTTCTTCGATCGCCGGCAGCAATTTGGCGCTCTTTTCCGCAAAATCAACGGACGCCAGCGGACAATGCTTGAGCACCGCCACCCCCACACAGCCGGAACCGGCAAACAGATCCAAAACCCGTCTAGTCAAATCCTGTTTTAGCAATACTTGTTTATATGAACAAGTATTGCTAATTTTCCTGATCACCTGCTCCACCCAAAATTCAGTTTCCGAACGCGGGATGAGCGGACGAGCCGAGAGACCGATCCGGCAACCGCAAAAATCCGACCAGCCGATCACGTAATCGGCCGGCTCCCCTTTTTCGATCCGCGCCAGATCGGCCGACAGATCGACGGTACGATCTCCCTGATATTTATCGCGAATGAGCCACTCGGACAGACGCTTTTTAGCGGCATTTTCTTTAGGCATAAACGGCAAGATATGAAGCGATGATCGCCGCGGTCTCCCCCCGAAGCGTAAGCGGACCAAGACTCGCGATCCGGCAACCGCTTTCCTTGGCCAAAGCAATTTCCTTTTGGCTGAAACCGCCTTCGGGCCCGATAAAAATACCGAGCGAGCCGTCGGCCATATCGTTTTTAAATAATTCACCGCTTCGATCAAACAGACAGTTTGCGGCATTTTCCCCCGTCAAAGCGAGCGCCTCCAAAAAACTCACGGTGTCCCCGAGAACGGGAATGACGCCCCGGCCCGATTGCTCGCCCGCTTCCTTGATTATTTTCTCCAAGCGATCGATCTTGAGACCGGTTTTAACCGTGCGCTCGGCAATGACCGGCACGATCTTTTTAACGCCGCATTCCGTGGCTTTTTGGACGACCAGCTCGAAATTTTCCCGCTTTAGAATGCTGCAATATAATGTTACCGCCCGCGTCGGTTCGGCGGTATTCTCGGTCCGAGTCAGGATCTTGAACGCCGCTTCGCCCGAACCGGCTGAAACCAGCTCGGCCAAAGCTTCTTTTCCTTCACCCGAACACAAAGCGACCTGTTCGCCAGGCTTTAAGCGCAAAACATTTTTGATCTGATTGACAAGCTCCAGGTCGGAGGAAACGACCCCGTCTCCCGCCAGATTAAAATTACCAAAAAACCGATGCACTTTCATTGCGAAACTATAACACGAAAGAACTTGCTCGCCTAGCCGTAAATTCTACGCCACCGGCTTGCCTTGAAACAGCCTGACCACGATAAGAACGATCGCAAGCAAAAGCAGCAAATGAATAAAGCCGCCAAACGTGTATGAGGACACCAATCCCAAAAGCCACAAAACGAGTAAAATGATCGATATGGTCTCTAGCATCTGATTATGGTTAGATCGTTAAACTCCTTACACAAGATAAGAAGCAAAAAACCTCCGAGGGAGGTTTTTTGAAGAGAGCTTAGGGCTCCCGTAAAAGCTCGCCGGCCGCTTTCGACAACTCGGCCGGATCGTCGTAGCTGCGGTCAGGAAGCTTCGCCATAAAATCTAGGATATCATTATCGGCACCCTTATTCGTGGCGTAATCGATCAGCTCCTGTTTGGTAGCGGGATAATCTATCCCTCCCAAGAAACGCTGAATGTCCACCGGGGTAATGTTGCTTGCCATAATTTTAGTTTTAGTCGGATACTAAAACCTCTGGTCTAACGCCGCCCTTTGGCCGACGGCCGCTTAGCCGTTTTCGCTTTTGCTTTTGCGACCTCCACCGTGGGAGGAAAGGCCGCCTTTGCGGGCAATCTCCCGCTGTTTTTCCGGGTCCATAGTGGCAAATCCCTTCATGTGCGACGATTTGCCGCCCTTGCTCGCGATCTCCCGCTGTTTTTCCGGGTCCATTGCCGCAAAGCCTCGTTTAGAACTGCCTGGCATATGACGTTTTTTGGTTATCTTATTATGACGACCACTTCGCCGACGCGAAGCTCGCCTTGCTTTGTACTTTGATTCCATAGCAATAGTACGAGGGAAGGCGCCTCAAGGCTGCATCTGAACTTTTTCAATCGTATTCTTCTTCCAACGATTCCTCATCAGGCGTTTCCATGTCGTCGCCCCCTTCCCCCGCTTTGTCCGGACGGTCCGACTTATGCTCGGATTCCCGACGCGAACGATCGCGCCCGTTCTTTTCCCGTTCTTCTTCGGACGGCATCAAGCCGTCGTCTTTATTGTCCATCTCCATAGAATAAAGCGTGATGATGAATAATACGACCGCCAACTTTTTAAAGCTGGCAAAGCTTTTCTCGGCCAAGAGGCCATTAGCTTCAGACCAGAACGTCCCGGATATTTATCCGGGTGAATACATTAGAGTAACTTCATTTCCATTATAGCATAAAAAAATAATGTAAAGAGCCGGCCAAAAGCGGAAAAAGTACGGCCCGCGGATCAAAATATATCCTTATTTAAAGGCCTATTTCCCCGGCGATAAGCATAATTCCGCCCAGTATAGCCGTGAAAATAACCCATAACAAAAAATGATTGTCAAAAACGGCTAAAAACACGCGCTGGGTTGCCGCGCATTTTTAATGAAATTTTTTTAGCTATTGCGGTCAGCCGATAGCTACCGTAAACTTTTCGTTATTGTGCACCGTTAGTTTGTGAGCATATAAAATTTTTTCTAGATGTTTTCCCAAACGAAGAGTGCACGCTGATCAAAAACGAATTTATTTCGTGCCGATCAATTAT
>JAQTUZ010000042.1 GCA_028707065.1 Patescibacteria group bacterium
ATCTCTATCAATGTTACTAGGTTTTCCTATATCAGCTATGCCGAATAAATTCAAAAGCGCGCTTCTTAGCGCGACACCCTCACCCTCTTTAATAGTGAGAAAATAAATGAAATAGGAAATTCTAGCGTAGTTGTCTGACAAATCCTCGATTGGTATAGGCAACTCCCCGAGAAATTTATTCAGCCGTTCCCTAAGTTCATTTTGTTGCGGTTGGGAGTTGATGGAGGACATAATTCATGCCAACTGATGTTAACTCTATATTTTGTCTTCCAGAGCGTTTTATATAGTGAGTATATTTAATCGTATCTGCTATGGTAACCTCTAAATTAGCTGGTATTTTTGTTATCTTTCTTAGTTCCAAATAACAATTTTTTAAATCTTCAACGGTAAAAGTTTTTTTATCTAAATTTTCGTTAAGATAATAACCGAAAAGGGCAATTTTATCATAATGAGTTGATGGCTTTTTTTCTTGGTACAAAGCTAAAAGATCTCCGCCACCCGTAGGAGATACCTTGCCCGTAAGATCCTTTTCTGGCGCCAACTTTTTAGGGGCAATTACCGAATCGTTCAAAAATTCTTTTTTAAGAACGGCGAGATGTTTTTCAATAAACCTTGCGTCACCCTCAATGAGAATCTCGAGATCACCTTTTTTTATTTGTATTTTATTCATATTTTTTGATTAGAATATCGAGTTTTAACGAAAATTCTTCGTCACTTTCAGTATACGCCTCAATTGTATATTTTCAATCCCTCTTATTACGAGCTGACTACTTTTTATTGAAAAGCAAACTATCGCAACCTATCAATATTGTTTTTCAGCAAAACCTTAACGGCTTCTAAATCTTCTTTTTGATTGATTAAAAAGCTCGCCCATTTTTTCTCATTATCATACGTATAAACCCAGAAGAATTTTCTGCGAGGGGAGATATAGGCGAATACTCGGCCAGAAACTTTAGCCGACATATCATATTTCGTAGGCTCAATAGTGATGTTTGCGGCATCCCAACCCCTAATCTCCTCAATCAAATCATTGGCAATCTTTCTCATGTCTAAGCTGGTGATGTATTCAAGTCTGTCTTTAAGGTCGTATGCTTCCACTGTTTCGGGAGTTGATGGGATGCTTACCTCGGAGAAAACGACGGTTATTTCTTTCGAATCTTCGAATGTAATGCACTTGTAAGCGAATAGAGAAATTGGAATATCTATCCACTTGCACCGATTAATAAGAGAAATAGAGAAGCTGGGTGCGATAAGGAAAAGCCGAGCGGTCTGGCCGGGGTCAATGTGGTAATCTTTATACACCCTTGAGATGCCCTCGATATTTTTTGAAATATAATCGTAATAATCCATACCCTGAACCAGCATTGTATCGTCCTCAACAACTTTTAGTTCGGCGACAACCAGCGCATTACCGCTATCCACCATTAAAACATCGAGTGGTCCCCTTTCTGTGCTTCTCTGATGATCAACATATCGAACTCCCTCTTCAATTAAACTTGCCCCCTGTCTTACCAGATCTTCGAGCTGTTTTTCCGATACCTCAATGGATTTATATTGCTTCATACTCTTAGCATAGGTCTGTTCTATAAAAACTTCAAGTAAACAAAAAAAACGCCGAAATGGCGATTCCTTGGAACTTCTCGATCCCGAATAAAGTTCTATATCCTAGACGGGTACGGCTCTTGGACACCCCCGGAGCCGTCCGAGAGCCGTCGTGAAAATAGGTTCAAATGACCCGTCTCGGACGGCCACGATACTGCGTGGACTGATGCTGCGAGGCTTGGATTCGAACCAAGATAAGCGGCTTCAAAGGCCACTGTCCTACCATTAGACGACCTCGCAATGTGCCTTATAAATACCTTATTTTTCGCCTAATTTCAAGGCCTCAATGACAGCAAGCTCCAAAGGTAGCTGCGGGATTGAAGAATACTTCATCTTGTTTTCCGCTTCCATAAAAAGCTTCAGGGCGTTTCTTAAGTCCGCTTCCGGAAAAATCGCAACCTGGGACTGGAGCTTTAACTGCTCTTCGCCAGTCAAACCGATAATAATGGGATTTGAGGGCTCCACTCCGATCTTCAGAATCAGGCCCTGGCGCAGATAATTGATGACGGCCTTGGCGAACTCCTGCACATCCTTGCCTTTTTCCATGATTTCATTCAGAAAGCCGATGGCTTCCCCGGCCTTTTTTTCGCAAAGGAACCCGACAAAGTCACTCACGATTTTCACATCCACCATGCCCAGAAGCTCCTTTAAATCTTCAGCCTTGATGATCCCGGTGCGCCCCAAGGTGCCCGAAAACGTCAGAGCCTGGTCAAGCAGCCCTTCGGCATCCCTGACAGCCCCTCCCGAATTCAACGCGATAAGCTCCAAAGCCGGCTTCTCAATATGGACTCCCTCTTTTTTTGCCACCATTTCCAGCCTTGCGATGATTTCGGGCAAAGTCAGTTTCCTGAAATCAAATCTCTGGCAGCGTGAAATGATCGTCGGGATCATTTTATGGATCTCGGTGGTAGCCAGGATAAACACGGCGTGCGAAGGCGGCTCTTCCAGGGTTTTTAATAAGGCGTTGGCCGCTTCCTTGGTGAGCTGGTGTGATTCGTCGATGATAAAAACCTTGTATTTGGATTTGACCGGGCGGAACTTAATGCCGTCCCTCAATTCCCTGATTTCATCCACCCCCCTGTTGGAAGCTGCGTCAATTTCGGTAAGATCAATGCTTCTGCCCTCGTTGATTTCCAAACACGAAGAGCATTTATTGCACGGCTCGAATTCTCCGGGCTTCCTGCCTTCGCAATTCAGGGACTTGGCCAAAAGACGGGCAATGGTAGTTTTGCCCGAACCGCGCGGCCCGCAGAATAAATAAGCGTGCGAGGTCGTGCCCGAAATCAAAGCGTTCGTCAGAGTCTGGACGACGTGCTCCTGCCCAGTGATTTCCGAAAATAATTTCGGACGATATTTTCTATACAATACTAAAT